>JBEDAU010000025.1:0-3078 GCA_041177605.1 Cyanobacteriota bacterium
GGAAGTCAGCCTGCACGGGATCTCCTGCTCCGGCGCGGAGTCGCCCAGCGCTGCAACGGCACGGCCAACCGGCAACGGAGCTGCTCCAGCGGCCCCGGAGGCGACAACGACGCGCCGGCAGCGAGCGCCAGCCCTTGCACCGCCTGGGCCTCCACACCCAGCGCCTGCAGCAGCTGGCCGAGCAGCCGCTGCTCCGCGGCGGCGAGCGCGCCATCGGCATCGCTCAGCAGGACATAGAAGCGCCCGACAGCGGTGCGCTGGGCGGGATCGGCCAGGGCCGCCAGCTGGCTGCACACCCAGGCGAGGTCCACGGCGCCATGCAGGCTGAGGCTGCTGCGCTGCTGGTCCTGCAGGTGGAGCAGGGCCAGCCCGCTGGTGTACAGCTCCCACTCGTCGTTGTGGAATTCGGCATCGGCCATCGCCAGGGCCAGGGCGCCCTCCAGCACGGCCAAGCCGGTGTCGGCAGCACCCTGCGCCACCAGTGGACGCAGCAGGGCTTCCAGCTGCTGGCGCAGCGCCGCCTGGCGGCGGGCCTGCCGCCGCAGGCTGGGCGCCAGCAGCCAGGCCGCCAAAGCGCCCGCCCACCGCTGCAGCCAGGAGCGCTGCTGGGGATCGCTGCGGTTCACCTGCCTCACGCCGCTCCACCCACTGCCGGGGCGATGTGCCGTCGTAGCCACCGTAGAGGCGGTGGGCGCCCCCGACCGCCTGGCCATGACAGAGGTGCCACGCCCGCGACCGAAGATCGATCCTGCCGTTCCTAAGATCCCGGCAACCTTGCCCCTGGCCACGGCCCCATGACGCAGCTGGAGACGCGCACGGAGCCGATGGTGGTCAACTTCGGTCCCCATCACCCCTCGATGCACGGGGTGCTGCGGCTGGTGGTGACCCTCGACGGGGAAGACGTGGTGGATTGCGAGCCGGTGATCGGCTACCTCCACCGCGGCATGGAGAAGATCGCCGAGAACCGCACGAACGTGATGTTCGTGCCCTACGTGAGCCGCATGGATTATGCGGCGGGGATGTTCTACGAGGCGATCGTGGTGAATGCACCCGAGCGCCTGGCCAATGTGCCGGTGCCGAAGCGGGCCAGCTACATCCGCGTGCTGATGCTGGAGCTGAACCGCATCGCCAACCACCTGCTCTGGCTTGGCCCCTTCCTGGCCGACGTGGGCGCCCAGACGCCGTTCTTCTACATCTTCCGCGAGCGGGAGATGATCTACGACCTCTGGGAAGCGGCCACCGGCCAGCGGCTGATCAACAACAACTACTTCCGCATCGGCGGCGTGGCGGCGGATCTGCCCTACGGCTGGCTGGAGAAGTGCCTTGACTTCTGCGACTGGTTCGGCCCCAAGATCGACGAATACGAGAAGCTGATCACCAATAACCCGATCTTCCGCAAGCGGATCGAGGGCTTGGGCGTGATCAGCCGCGAGATGGCGATCAACTGGAGCCTCTCGGGCCCGATGCTGCGCGCCTCCGGCGTGCCCTGGGATCTCCGCAAGGTCGACCACTACGAGTGCTACGACGACTTCGACTGGAACGTGGCCTGGGAGACCGAGGGTGACTGCTTCGCCCGCTACCGGGTGCGCGTGCAGGAGATGCGCGAATCGCTGAAAATCCTGCGCCAGGCCTGCCAGATGATCCCCGGCGGCCCCACCGAGAACCTGGAGGCCCGCCGGATGGCCGAGGGCAAGGGCAGCGAGTACGGCGGTTTCGATTACCAGTACGTGGCCAAGAAGGTGGCCCCCACCTTCAAGATCCCCGAGGGTGAGCTCTACACCCGCCTGGAATCCGGCAAAGGCGAGATCGGTGTGTTCATCCAGGGCAACAACGACGTCACCCCCTGGCGCTTCAAGATCCGCGCCGCCGACTCCAACAACCTGCAGATCCTGCCCCACATCCTCAAGGGGGCCAAGGTGGCCGACATCATGGCCATCCTCGGGTCGATCGACGTGATCATGGGCTCCGTTGACCGTTGACTGTTGACTGTTGAACAGCCTGCCTCTCTGAGCAGCCTGGAGCGCTGAACCGGTTTCTGCGCCGGATCCAGCACGCAGGCTTTCTGCTGCCCTCCGCGCTCACGGGCTACCTGTGGCTCAAAGCGGGCTGGCCCCACCTGCCCGGCTGGTCGTGTCCGCTGCGGGCCCTCACCGGGATTCCCTGCCCAACCTGCTTCCTCACCCGCGCCACGGAATGGGCCCTGCGGGGGGATCTGCAGACCGCCTGGCAGTGGCATCCCCTGGGTCCGCTGGCCGCAGTGGTCCTCCTGGCGTGGAGTGTCACGGCTGTGTGCCGGCGGCGGCTGATGCCGCTCAAGGGGTCCCCAGGCCCACTCCTGGCCGCTGGCGGAGCCCTGCTGGTGGCGGTGTGGCTGGCCCGACTGCCAGCGTGGCTCGGTGTGCCCTGAGCCCATGGATCCCTCCAGCTGGCTGCTGCTCTGCCGCACCGTGCGCTTCGGCGACACGGACGCGGCCGGGGTGATGCACTTCCACCAGCTGCTGCGCTGGTGCCACGAGGCCTACGAAGAAAGCCTGGAGCGCTTCGGGGTGGCCCCCACCGCGATCTTCCCCGCGCCCGGCGTCACACCGGCCATCGCGCTGCCGATCGTGCACTGCCAGGCCGACTACCTGGCGCCCCTGGCGGTGGGCGATCCCCTCACGCTCCAGCTGGAGCCGCGGCGCCTCGATCCGGGCTGCTTCGAGTTGCATGTGCGGTTTCTACGCAGCCAGCCCAGCGCGGATCCGGTTGGCGGAGCCCCCGTGGCCCGCGGCTTCACCCGCCACCTGGCGATCGAGACCGCCAGCCGCCGCCGCTGCCCCCTGCCGGAGCCGATCAACCGCTGGCTGGAGGCCTCAGGCCTCAGCCAGGGCATTCAGCCCCTGTGAACCTCAGGGGCCGGGCCGCTGGGAACGCGGCGTTGTGAATACCCACAGGAGTGCTGCCAGTTGCAGGGGCAACAGGCAGGCCATCTGGGCCAGAGGATGGAAGCCATCATGGGGAACGGCGCCAAAGGCCGCGAAACTGGTTGTGGCCGCCAGGGCCAGCACCAGCACGGGGAAGACCCGACTACTCCAGCGC
>JBEDAU010000026.1:0-2947 GCA_041177605.1 Cyanobacteriota bacterium
AACACGTCGTAGTCGAGATCCTCGATCACATCGAGGATGCCCCGGTAGAGGCGCAGGGACGCCCACACCGGCCAGCGCGCATCGGGGGCCAGCCAGCGAACGCCCGCCTCGGAGCGGGCGAACCACTCCCGGGCCCGCGCCAGCTGGAAGCGCATCAGCGCCCTCCAGCTGTCGTTCACCACCCCCGCCATCAGCTCCGCTTCGGAGTAGCCGAAATCCGCGAGTTCATCGAGGGGCAGATAGATCCGCCCCCGCCCCCGGTCTTCACCCACATCGCGCAGGATGTTGGTGAGCTGGTTGGCGATCCCGAGAGCCACGGCCGCTTCGGATGTGTCCGGGCGCTCGCTCCAGGGGGCACTGGTGTAGGCAGGGTCAACCCCCATCACCTCCTGGGTCATCAGTCCCACCGTGCCGGCAACCCGGTAGCAGTAGAGCTCCAGTTCGGCGAAATCGGCATAGCGGTGCTTGGCCAGATCCATCCTCATGCCCTCGATCATGTCGAGATAGGGCTGGATCGGCTGGGGATAGCGCTCGATCGTGTCGCGCATCACCAGGTCGAGGCCATTGCGCACCTCACCGGCAAACAGGGCCCGGGTGCGTTGCTCCCAGACATCCAGGCGCTCGGCGAGTTCGGCGATCGGCCGAGCCTGGGCCTCCGGACTGTCCATCAGCTCGTCGGTGCGGCGGCACCACACATAGATGGCCCAGATCGCCCGGCGCTTGGCCGGGGGCATCAGCAGGGTGCCCAGATAGAAGGTTTTGGCCCACTCGGCCGTTTCCCGGCGGCAGGCTTCGTAGGCCTCCGCCAGGCTGGGCAGCTGGGCAGTGGCCGTGGCCGCAGGCACCACCCGACTCAGGCCGCCACGGCGGGTTGGGCCGGGGCCTCAGCGCTGGCCGCCGCGACCGGGGAGGCCGCCACAGCAGCCGCACAGAGCTTGCCGCTGAGCACCGCCCCCTCCATCGAAGCCAGATAGCGCTGCATCGTGTAGTCGCCGGCCAGGAAGAAATTGGCAATGGGCGAGCGCTGATCAGGGCGCAGCTTCTGGCAACCCGGCACGGTCTTGTAGACCGAGAGGGGGGTCTTCACCACAATCGACTTGCGCAATTGGGCCTGGTTGTCGCCGGTGAAGTGCTGCGGGAACAGCCGCTTCAGCTCCTCCATCGTGGCGGCCACGATGTCCTCATCCGAGCGACCGATCCAGTCCTTGGCGGGGGCGAACACCAGCTCCAGCATCGAGCGCTCGGGATCCTCGTACTCCCGGCAGGTGTTGCTCATGTCGGCATAGACACTGAGCAGCGGGCTGCGGCTGAACAGCAGATGGTCGATCTCGGTGAGCTTGCGGTCAAACCAGAGGTGGATATTGATCACCGGCACACCATTGAGACCGTCGAGCTTCTGGAAGTAGGGGATCGCTTTCCAGGGCTCCGGCAGCAGCAGCTTGAAGGGGTCCACCGGCAGGGCGCTGACGTAGGCATCGGCATGCAGGGTGTAACCCTCCTTGCCCTTGATGCCGCCGATGCGGAAGCCGCTGACGCTGCCATCGGCGTTGAGCTCGATCTCCCGCAGCGGCGAATCCAGGTGGACCTCACCCCCGCGGGCTGTCACGTAGTCGACGATCGGCTGACAGAGCCGCTGGGGAGGGTTGCCATCGAGGAAGGCCATCTTCGAGCCGTCACCCTCCTGCAGAAAGCGGTTGAGCGCGGTGAGCACGACGGTGCTGGAGATCTCGTCGGGATCAATGAAATTCAGCGCCTTGGCCATGGCGATGAACACCTCGTCATTCACCCGCTCAGGGATGTTGTGCAACCGCAGCCACTCGGTCCAGGAATATTGATCGCACTCCTCCACATATTGCTGACCGCGCAGCATCGCCGGCACCAGCCCCAGGCCGAAGGCAATCTTCTCCGGCCAGGTGAGCATGTCGTTGTTGCCCAGGATCGCCGCCACGCCGTTGAACGGAGCTGGAATCTCGGGAAAGTCGAAGCGGCTGTAGGTGCCGGGGGTCTCCTTCTGGTTGAAGATCATCGAGTGGCTCTTCCACTGGAGCCGGTCTTCGATGTCCAGCTCCTTGAAGAGCTGGCGCATGTTGCGGTAAGCGCCGAAGAAGATATGCAGGCCCGTCTCGTACCAGTCGCCGTCGGCGTCCTGCCAGGCCGCCACCTTGCCGCCCAGCACGTCGCGGGCTTCCACCACGATCGGGGTGTGACCGGCGTCGCAGAGGTACTTGGCGCAGGCCAGCCCTGCCAGGCCGGCACCGGCGATCGCGACGCGCATATCCAGGGGACAAACCAGTCGCAACCATAGAAGGGAGGCGGCTTCCTAGAGTTGCCCGATCGGGTGCTGCCCTCGCGTCATGGCCGATCTGCTGCTCAAGTCCACCACCCGCCACGTGCGCCTGTTCACGGCGCGGCTGGAGGGCGCCGACCTGGTGCCCGATCCCGGGCAGCTGACCCTGGACGTGGACCCCGACAACGAGTTCCTCTGGGATCAAGCCGCGCTGGAGAAGGTGCAGCAGCACTTCCGCGACCTGGTGGAGGCCCATGCCGGCGCCGAGCTGAGCGAGTACAACCTGCGTCGCATCGGCTCGGAACTGGAGGGCACAATCCGCCAGCTGCTGCAGGCCGGTGAGCTCCGCTACAACCCGGATTGCCGGGTGCTCAACTACTCGATGGGCCTGCCCCGCACCCCCGAGACCCTGTGACCCGTTCCCGCAGCCCGGCCGACCGACCTGACAGCCGCCGGGACAGCCGCTACGAGGCCCGGGGGTCCGGGGAGCGGGGAGCAGGGCGCTACGGCGATCGCTTCAGCGAGGCCAGCTCCGACCGCTACGGGGATCGCTACGGGGATCGCTACAGCGAACCCGCCCGCCGCGGACCCGGCCGCCCGCCCGGCGGTGGCGGCCCCGGCGCCGGAGGTGGACCCAATGGTGGTGGGCCGATTCCGTTC
>JBEDAU010000027.1:0-3477 GCA_041177605.1 Cyanobacteriota bacterium
GCGCCAGGGTGAGCAGCAGGCGGCGACGGTCGCGGCCCAGGTAGGGAATCAGCCGCAGCAGCCGTTGGCGGTCACGGGCAGCCATCAGGAGCTGGGGGCCGCTGCGGCCACCGGTGCAGCGCTTACGGCAGCGATCTGATCCACGATCGCCTGCAGCTCTCCGCCGTCGAGGCGCAGGGCGAGGGGATGACCCACCAGGCGGGCGGTGGAGTGGAAGAGGTCTTCGATGGCGATCAGGCCGTTCTCCACCAGGGTTCGGCCGGTGGCCACCAGGTCCACGATCGCCTCACCCATGCCGGTGATCGGCCCGAGCTCCACCGAGCCGGCCAGGTGGATCAGCTCCACCGGCAGATCCAGGGCTTCGAAGTACTCCTCGGCGCAGCGGGTGAACTTGCTGGCGATGCGGCAGTGGGCCGGCAGGTCGGCGGCGCGGCGATAGGGGCTGGAGGCCTTGACGGCCACGCTCATGCGACAGCCCCCGAAGCCGAGGTCGAGCAGCTGGGCCACCGGCAGCTGGTGCTCGCGCAGCACGTCGTAGCCCACCACGCCGAGCTGGGCCTGGCCGTAGGCCACGTACACGGGCACATCCGCGTTGCGCACCAGCAGGGCCCGGGCTCTGCCGCAGGGCGACGGCACCATCAGCAGCCGGTTGCCGGGATCGAGCACGGCGGAGAAATCCAGACCGGCGGCGGCAAAGCGCCGCACCGAATCCTTCAGCAGCGCACCTTTGGCCAGGGCAACGGTGATCATCGGGCCGGGGTCATGGAACCGGGTTCAGGGGCGGGAGCACCGGTGATCATGAAGGCACGCCTGTGCGCGGACTCTAACGATGGGCCCCACCTCCCCCCTGCCGGTGCAGCGCATCCCCGTGCTGCGCGACAACTACGTGTTCCTGATGCAGCGGGACGGCCAGGCCGTGGTGGTGGATCCGGCGGTGGCGGAGCCGGTGATCGCCGAGCTGGATCGCCAGGGGCTGGAGCTGGTGGCGATTCTGCAGACCCATCACCACTCCGATCACATCGGCGGCACTCCGCTGTTGCTGCGCCGCTGGCCCCAGGCGGCGGTGATCGCACCGGCCCGGGAGGCCGAGCGCATTCCCCAGACCCTGGGGGTGGTGGACGGGGAGAGGTTCAGCCTGCTGGGCGAGAGCGTGGCGGTGCTGGAGGTGCCGGGCCACACCCGCGGCCACGTGGCCTACCACCTGCCGGACAGCGGCCATCTGTTCTGTGGTGACACGCTGTTTGCCGGCGGCTGCGGCCGACTGTTCGAGGGCACCCCGGAGCAGATGCACCGCTCCCTGCAGCGGCTGGCGGCCCTGCCGCCGGCCACCCAGGTGTGGTGTGCCCATGAGTACACGGAGGGCAATCTGCGCTGGGCGCGGGAGCTGGCCCCGCACGATCGGGCCATTGCCGAGCGGCTGGCGGCCGTCACGGCAGCCCGGCGGGCCGGGGAGGCCACCATCCCCAGTTCCATCGCCCTGGAGCGGGCCACCAACCTGTTCGTGCGGGCCGGCTCGGCCGCTGAACTGCGGCGCCTGCGCGGCCACAAGGACCTCTGGCGCGGCTGACTCAGGCCACCCGCAGGGGCTGGCCGCCGGGGAACAGCAGCGCCTCCCGGCCCGCATGGAGGTGCAGCCGGCAGCGCAGGCCCCGCTCGACCACCTGCTCCAGCGGCAGCCGCAGCCGCAGCCGCCCGTGGCTGCCCTGCACCTGCACGAGCCACTCCCGGCCCAGAAACTCCCGCCCCAGCACCCAGGCGTCGCCATCCGGGTCAGGGGTGAGGCCAACGGCCTCCGGACTGACCAACAGCTCCAGTGCCCCACCCTCGGACTGGGGCGCCGGCAACGACTCGCCGGCGCGGGGCAACAGATCGCCCAGGGGCGTCCGCACCCGGCCCGCCAGCAGCTGCCCCGGCAGCAGGTTGGCCTGCAGCACGAAGCGCCCCACAAACGGCGTGGCGGGGCTCTCCACCAGCTCCCGGGGTGCCGCGCACTGGTGCAACACACCGTCGCCCAGCACCGCGACCCGGTCGCAGATCGCCAGTGCCTCCTCGGGGTCGTGGGTCACGATCAGACCGCTGGCGCCGCAGCGGCTGAGCACGGCCGGCAACTCGCTGCGCAGGCGCAGCCGCACTTCCACATCGAGGTTGGAGAAGGGCTCATCCAGCAGCACCAGCGAAGAGCCTGGCGCCAGGGCCCGGGCGAGGGCGAGCCGTTGGCGCTGGCCGCCGGAGAGCTCGTGGGGGTAGCGGCGCTCCAGCCCCTTCAGGCCGAGCAGGTCCAGAAGCCAGGCGGCCCGACTGGTGTCGTGGCCGCGCCGCAGGCCGAAGCAGGTGTTCTGCCAGGCATCGAGGTGGGGGAACAGGGCGTAGTCCTGAAACACCATGCCCACACCGCGCCGTTCCGGCGGCAGCCAGCGCTGGGGACCGGCCACCTCCCGGCTGTCGATCCGCACGCTGCCGCGCGACGGGCGCTCGAAACCGGCGATCAGCCGCAGCAGGGTGGTCTTGCCACAGCCGGAGGGCCCCAGCAGCCCCACCAGCTCCCCCTGCCGCAGGCTCAGGTCGATGCCCCGCAGGGTCCATCCCTCTGCGGCCGCGGCGGGGTCGGCATGGGGGTAGCGGTGCCAGATCCCCTGGAGCTGCACCTGCTCCCGCAGGGGCAGGTCTGCAGGCATCAGCTCGGCAAGGGGGCTGGCGATCGGCGGCGGGCCGCAGGCGGCCATAGGCTCAGCCCCCCATCTTGACGCGGCATGAGCACCAGTCCGGAGTCGCAGGGCCAGCTGCAGGCCATCGAGACCGATCAGGCACCGGCCCCGGTCGGCCCTTACAACCAGGCCGTGCGGGCCGGCCAGCTGCTGTTCTGCTCCGGTCAGATCGCCCTGGATCCAGCCACCGGCGCCATGGTGGGCAACGGCGATGTGGAGGCGGAAACCCGCCAGGTGTTGCGCAATCTGGAGGCCGTGCTCGCCGCTGCCGGGGCCACGCCCCAGCAGGTGGTGCGCACCACCGTGTTTCTGGCCGACCTGGGGGATTTCGCCAGGGTCAACGCCCTGTATGGGGAGATGTTCGGTGGGGGCGTGTCGCCGGCCCGGGCCTGTGTGGAGGTGGCGGCCCTGCCGAAGGGCGCCCGGGTGGAGATCGACTGCATCGCCGTGGTGGGCTGAGGCCACCACGGCGACTGGCGCGACGCCCTCAGCGCCCCTGGGGTTCCACCGGGCAGTCGAGCAGGCCGCTCGCCTGTTCATCCACAGCGCCGAGGCGCTGCAGGATCGACTGCAGATCCAGGGCTGAGAGCTCCCCGTCGTTCCCCCACTTCATGCAGGAGCGACCGAGGCAGTTGTCGGCTGAGGTGTCGCCAAAGCGGGATTGCACCATGGCCAGGCCTCCCTGTGTTGGTTTCAACACTAGCGACGGGGGCCGGGCGCGCCAGGGGCTGGTGGGCGGCTCCCGTGCAAAGCGGTGGTGACCAGCCGGTAA
>JBEDAU010000028.1:0-8368 GCA_041177605.1 Cyanobacteriota bacterium
GCGCTCCACCTGCAGCTGGGTGAGGGCCCCCTCACGGGCCAGGCGCTCGGCAGTGCCGGCCAGCAGGGGATGGGGCGCAGGATCGGGGCGGCGCAGCACACCCTCCACCCGCACCAGCCAGCCCTCCTGCAGCCCAGGGCATGGGTCGAAGCGCAGCTCGGTGCGGCCCTGGGCCAGCTGGAGCAGGGCGCGGCAGGCCTGGCGGTCGCCGCTGGGGCGGGGGTCGGCCAGCAGCACGCCCTCCAGCCGGGCCGGCACGCTGGCCGCCAGCCCCGGAGCCGCCGCCACCCCCCGCAGCAACTGCAGCGGATCGCCGGCAGCCACCGGCGCCGGCCCCTGGCAGATCCAGAGGCTGCGCAGCAGCACCACAACCAGCAGCACAGCCCAGAGCCAACCCCGGGGCCAACCGCTGAACGGGCCGCCCGCTGCAGGTTTCGCTGCCGCTGCCATGGCCGGAGTGCCGCTGGTCCGAGGGTTCCCACCAGCCGCCTGCGGCTCAGGGCTCAGGGCTCAGGGCTCAGGGCTCAGGGCCACAGCATCACACCGGTACGGGCGCCTGTTCGGGCCGGCCGGCCAACAGCGGGAATCCCAGCGCCTCGCGCTCCGCCAGCCAGGCCTCGGCCACCTGGCGGGCCAGGTTGCGGATGCGGCCGATAGTGGCGGTGCGCTCGGTCACAGAGATCACGCCGCGGGCCTCCAGCAGGTTGAAGGTGTGGCTGCACTTGAGCACGAAATCGAGGGCCGGAGCCGGCAGCTGGCGCGCCACCAGATCAGTGGCCTCGGCCTCGTAGATCGCAAACAGCTGCTTGAGCCGCTCCGGGTTGGAGGCCTCGAAGTTGTAGGTGCACTGGCCCTTCTCGAAGGGCAGCCAGATGTCGCCGTAGGAGCGGCGGCCATCCCAGCTGAGGTCCCAGATGCTCTCCACGTCCTGCAGATACATCGCCAGGCGCTCGAGGCCGTAGGTGATCTCGATCGACACGGGCCGGCAGTCGATGCCGCCGCACTGCTGGAAATAGGTGAACTGGGTCACCTCCATGCCGTCGAGCCACACCTCCCAGCCCACACCCCAGGCACCCAGGGTCGGTGATTCCCAGTTGTCCTCCACGAAGCGGATGTCGTGATCCCTGGCGCGGATGCCGAGGGCCTCGAGCGAGGCCAGATAGGTCTCCTGGATGCCGTCGGGCGACGGCTTGATCAGCACCTGGTACTGAAAATAGTGCTGGGCCCGGTTGGGATTGTCGCCATAGCGGCCATCGGTGGGGCGGCGGCAGGGCTCCGGGTAGGCCACGGCCCAGGGCTCGGGGCCGATCGCCCGCAGCACCGTGTGGGGGCTCATCGTGCCGGCGCCCTTCTCGGTGTCGTAGGGCTGCAGGATCAGGCAGCCCCGCTCAGCCCAGAAGCGGTTGAGGGTGCTGATGATGTCCTGAAAGTGCACGGGGTGGCTCCGGGGCGCCGCGCGGCAGGGCCGGCGGGAAGGCAATGGCGGTGATTCTGCCGGCCGGGCTCAGGCCACCAGCTCCAGCAGACCCATCAACCCGCCGGCCAGGGGGCGGTGGCGGGCCCGGCCGAAGCCGGCCTGCATCGCCAGTCGCTCCTGCTCGGCCGCGGTGGGAAAGCGCCGCAGGCTCTCCTCGAGGTAGGCGTAGTGCTCGCGCAGGCCGGCGGCGGCGGCGGCCGGCACCACCAGGCGGCGCAGGTAAAGCCGCTGAAATGCCGCAGCGGTCTGGGCCGACACCCCGGCCGCCGGATCGGGACGGTTGAAGTCGAGCACGGCAGCGCGAGCGCCGGCACGCAGCAGGCGACGCAGCTCAACCAGACCGGCGGCCGGATCAGCCAGGTTGCGCAGGCCGTAGGCGATCACGGCTCCATCGAAGCTGGCGGCCGGCAGGCCCGTGGCCTGGGCATCGCCCTGCCGCCAGCTCAGCGGCAGCCAGGGCTGGCGGGCGGCACGGCGGGCGGCCCGCCCCAGGGGAGCGGCGGCGGCATCGAGCCCCAGCACCGCCCCACCGGGGCGCACCCTGGCGGCGAGCACTAGGGCCAGATCGCCGGTGCCGCAGCAGAGGTCCAGCAGCCGCTGGCCAGCGCGGGGGCGCAGCCAGGCCACCGCCTGACGCTTCCACACCCGGTGCAGGCCCAGGCTCAGCAGGTCGTTGAGCTGGTCGTAGCGCGGGGCGATCTGGTCGAACAGCTGCTCAACGGCGGCAGCGTCGCCGGGGCTAAAGCTGCCCATCCCAGGGCAGCACGATCGAATCGAGACTCACACCGGCCTGGTCAGCAGCCGTGAGACTGGCACTGGCGGCGTGGTGATCGGGGCCGGTGAGGGTGAGCACCATCACCGTGGCGAGACCCACCGCCGCCGAGCACACCATGCAGCCGGCCAGCATCAGTGAAAACTCGCGGCGGTCATGGCCCGCCTGCATCAGCTGCAGGGCCCAGGCGACCAGGGCCACCACGGCAAGCACCATCAGCAGCGCCAGCACGGTGGAGAAGGGGTCAGGCAGGCCGAGCAGGGCGGTCACGCAGCCCCAATCCAAGATGAAGGTCGCCCCAGCAATGTAACGACCCTTAACAGGCCACGGCGAGGGGGCGGATCGGCAGACCCCGGGCCAGCAGATCGGTTTTGATCTGCTCCACCGTGAGCACCCCATCGTGCAGCAGGGAGGCCAGCAGCGCCGCGGCGGCATGGCCACCCGCCGGCCCGGAATCCAGCGCCGCCGCGATGTGGTCGATGCAGCCGGCGCCGCCGGACGCGATCACCGGCACCTCCACCGCATCGGCCACCGCCCGGGTGAGCGCCAGGTCGTAGCCGGCCTGGGTGCCATCCCCATCCATCGAGGTGAGCAGGATCTCGCCCGCCCCCAGCGCCACCACGCGCTTTGCCCAGGCGACGGCGTCGAGGCCCGTGTTCTCCCGTCCTCCCTTCACATACACATCCCAGGCCGTGGCTTCCCCGGCGGCGGAACGCTGCCGGGCCCGGGCATCGATCGCCACCACGATGCACTGGCAGCCGAAGCGGCCGGCGCCGCGGCCCACCAGCTCCGGGTCACGCACGGCCGAGGAGTTGAGGCTCACCTTGTCGGCCCCGGCCCGCAGCAGCTCGGTGATGCCCTCCACGCTGCTGATACCACCGCCCACGGTGAACGGAATCGTCACCGCCTCAGCCGTGCGGCGCACCAGCTCCACCAGGGTGGCCCGGCCTTGATGGGAGGCGGCAATGTCGAGAAACACCAGCTCGTCGGCCCCCGATTCGCTGTAGCGGCAGGCCAGTTCCACCGGGTCGCCGGCGTCGCGCAGGCCCACGAAGTTCACCCCCTTCACCACCCGGCCATCGGCCACGTCGAGGCAGGGGATGATCCGCTTGGCGACCATGCTGGTGGACCGGGCAAAGAGAGGGCAAGGCGCTGCTCGGGCAGCGGGTTAACCTGACGCCACTTTTTCAGTCGCGCCGGCCATGTCCCAGGCTGCCACGATCAACGTTGGTTCGAAGGTGCGGATCACGCGGGTGCGCGATCGCATCCCCGCCGACCTGGTTGACGTGCTGAAGGGCGATCCCACCGGCAGCGTGACCGGCTTCCGCACCGTGGACGGCAAGGGCATCGGTGTGGTGGTGCAACTGAGCAACGGCAGCCAGGCCTGGTTCTTCGAAGACGAGATCTCCCCGGCCTGAGCGGCCCCTCTCCCGATCCCGTGCCCGCCAGCCACTCCAACCCGTGAGCAACAGCCCCAACCCTGAGGCCGCCAACGGTGCAGCAGCCCGGCAGCTGCTGGGCATGAAGGGTGCCGCCGGCACCAGCAGCATCTGGAAGATCCGGCTGCAGCTGATGAAGCCGGTCACCTGGATCCCCCTGATCTGGGGGGTGCTCTGCGGCGCGGCGGCCTCAGGCAACTTCCACTGGAAGCTCGGCGAGGTGGCGGCCTCGATCGCCTGCATGCTGATGAGTGGCCCGCTGCTGGCCGGCTACACCCAAACGATCAACGACTACTACGACCGCGAGATCGACGCGATCAACGAGCCCTATCGGCCGATCCCCTCCGGCGCCATCCCCCTGGCGCAGGTGAAGGCGCAGATCTGGATCCTGCTGCTGGCCGGTCTGGGTGTGGCCTACGGCCTTGATCTGTGGGCCGCTCACACCACCCCCGTGCTGTTCCTGCTCGCGCTGGGGGGCTCGTTTGTGAGCTTCATCTATTCAGCACCACCGCTGAAGCTCAAGCAAAACGGTTGGCTGGGCAATTATGCCCTCGGGGCCAGCTACATCGCCCTTCCCTGGTGGGCCGGACAGGCCCTGTTCGGCCACCTCACCTGGACCACCGCCCTGCTTACCCTGGCCTATTCACTGGCCGGCCTGGGCATCGCCGTGGTGAACGACTTCAAGAGTGTGGAGGGCGACCGGGCCCTCGGGCTGCAGAGTCTGCCCGTGGTGTTCGGCATCAAGCAGGCCAGCTGGATCAGCGCCGGGATGATCGACATCTTTCAGCTGGCGATGGTGGCCGTGCTGATCGCCATCGGCCAGCACTTCGCCGCCGTGCTGCTGGTGCTGCTGATCATCCCCCAGATCACCTTCCAGGACATCTGGCTGCTGCGCGATCCGGTGGCCTTCGACGTGAAATACCAGGCCAGCGCCCAGCCCTTTCTGGTGCTGGGGATGCTGGTGACCGCCCTGGCCATCGGCCACAGCGCTCTGGTGGCCTGACTTGAACCGGCTGGTCCGCAACGGCCTCCTGGCAGCTGCCATCGGCAGCGGCGTGGCGCTCGGCCAGGCGGCCCTGGTGGCAGGCATCGACGCCCTGCTGCCCGACGCCCGCGGCATCAGTTCCTTCAACCGGCCGGGCACCCTCACCATCCTCTCGGCCGATGGCCAGGTGGTGCAGAAACTCGGGCCGGTGATCCGCGAAAAGCTGGCGATCAACGCCGTGCCATCCCTGGTGCAGCAGGCCTTCATCGCTGCGGAGGATCGCCGTTTCTACCGGCACGACGGCGTCGACATCCCCGGCATCCTGCGGGCGGTGGTGCGCAACGTCACCCAGCGATCGGTGCAGGAAGGGGCCAGCACCATCACCCAGCAGCTGGCCCGCACCGTGTTCCTCAGCCAGGACCGCACCCTGGTGCGCAAGCTGAAGGAGGCCCTGCTGGCCGGCAAGCTCGAGCGCCAGCTCAGCAAACAGCAGATCCTCACCGAATACCTCAATGTGGTGTATCTCGGCTCCAGCGCCTATGGCGTGGCCGATGCGGCCTGGATCTACTTCTCCAAGAGCCCCAACCAACTCACCCTGCCGGAGGCGGCCCTGATCGCCGGGCTACCGCCTGCCCCGTCGGTGTACTCGCCACTGGTCAATCCCGACCTGGCCCTGGAGCGCCGCCAGGTGGTGCTGCGGCGGATGGAGGAACAGGGCTTCATCAGCGCCGTCGAGCGGCAGGCCGCCGAGGCCACCCCCCTGGCCCTGAAGCCCGCCGAGCCCAAGTACTGGGTGAGCCGGGCACCCCACTTCACCAGCTGGGTGCAGCAGGAGCTGCCGCGGGTGCTCAGCAAGGAGCAGCTGGAAGTGGGTGGCCTCACGGTGCGCAGCAGCGTGAACCTGGCCTGGCAGCAGCAGGCCCAGCGGGCGATCGACGCCTACGCCTCCGGCGCGATGGAGGGCGCCCTGGTGGCGATCGAGCCGGGCACCGGGCTGGTGCGGGCCATGGTGGGTGGCAACGACTTCGCGCAGAGCCAGTTCAACCGGGCGGTGCAGGCCCTGCGCTCTCCAGGCTCCACCTTCAAGCTGTTCGTGTACCTCACCGCCCTCAAGGAGGGGATGCTGCCGGAGCGGGTGATGCGCGACTCGGCTCGCTGCTTTGCCCGGTACTGCCCCAAGAACTTCGGCAACCGCTACCTGGGCAGCGTGAGCCTGGTGCGGGCCCTGCAGAACTCGCTCAACACGGTGGCCGTGGCCCTGCTGCAGGAGCTGGGCTTCGACAAGGTGATCGCCACGGCCAGGAGCCTGGGGATCACCCGGGAGCTGGGCAAGTTCTATTCCCTGGCGCTGGGCAGCGAGGAGCAGACGGTGCTCGACATGACGGCTGCCTATGCGGCGATCACCAACCGGGGCGTGTACGTCAGCCCGACGCCGTTCGAGGAGATCTACGGCCCCAATGGCGAGCTGCTCTGGAGCCGCCGCGTCGATGGGGCCAAGGGGCGGCGGGCCGTCGACAGCGTGTTCGCCGACGCCATGGTCTGGATGCTGGAGCAGGCAGTGCGGGGGGGCACCGGCGCCGGGGCGTCCCTGCCGGATCGCCCCGTGGCCGGCAAGACCGGCACCTCGGAGGGGGGCCGGGACCTCTGGTTCATCGGCTCCATCCCCCAGCTCACCACCGGCGTGTGGCTGGGTTACGACAACAGCCGCGAAACCGGCAGCACCAGCGTGGTGGCCACCTACGCCTGGCAGGCCTTCATGGCCCCGATCAGCAAGACCCTGCCGGTGCGCCAGTTCCCCCCCAAGCCCGAACTGCGCGGGGGTTACAAGGGTCAGCGGCGGGCGATCAGCCGCCCCTCCAGCAGCAACGACGAGCGCCGCTGGGCCGAGGCCGAACCCAGCCGGTGGAGGGAGAACGATGCTCCCGCCCCCAGCACCAACGAGGCGCCGATTCCCGAAGGAACACCGGCCAGCGGCCCCGCCACGGGGCCCGGGGCATCCCCTGCTCCTGCCACCAGCCCCAGGCCGGCGCCGAGCCCGGCACCGGCTGCCCCTACGGCACCGGCACCGGCTGCGCCGCCCGAAGCGGCTCCGCCGCCACCACCGCCCCCGCTCATGGTGCCGGTGCCCTGAGCCGGGCGGCATAGAAACCGTCGCCTCCGCCAGAGGCGCCAGCCGCGGCCTGGGGCCAGCGCTGCCAGCTGCGCTCCAGCTGCCAGCCGGGGTGGGCAGCCAGGAAGGCCTCGATCAGCTCTGCGTTTTCGGCCGGGTGCACGGTGCAGGTGGCGTAGACCAGCACACCGCCTGGCTTCAGCAGGGTTGCCCCGGCCTCCAGCAGCTGGCGCTGCAGGGCCACCAGCTCGGCAATCGCCGCGGGGGTGATGCGCCAGCGGGCATCGGCATGGCGGGCCAGGGTGCCCAGGCCGGAGCAGGGAGCATCGAGCAGCAGCCGATCAACGCGACCGACCCACTCGGGCCGCAGGGCGGCCAGCTGCACCGCATCAGCGGCCAAGGGGTGAACGGCCGTGAGCCCCAACCGCTCGGCGTTGGCCCGCACCCGCCGCAGGCGGGGCTCGGCGCGATCCACCGCCCACACCGCGCCCCGATCCCCCATCAACTCGGCGATCTGGGTGGCCTTGCCGCCGGGCGCAGCGCAGGCATCCACCACCAGCTCGCCGGGCTGGGGGTCGAGCAGCGGCACCACCTGCTGGGCGGAGCGGTCCTGCACGCACCACTGCCCCTCGGCGTAGCCGGGAAGCTGGCGCAGGTCGCCACTGCCGGCGCCGAGGCTGAGGCCGAACTCCAGCTCCGCCAGGCGCTCGGCGGTCACCCCCGCGGCGGCCAGGGCCTCCAGCAGCGCCGCCCGGCTGCCGCGCAGGGGGTTGACGCGCAGATCCAGCGGCGGCGACTGGTTGCAGGCCTCCGCCACCGCCTCGGCCCGCTCGCCCGGCAGCCACTGCAACAGCAGCTGGGCGAACCACAGCGGCAGCGAGCGGCGCAGGGCCAGGCTGGCCGCCGGATCCGCCGGCAGGACCAGGCCGGACCAGGGCTCCAGGGGGCCTGCCCCTGGCTCGGCCACGGCTGCCCGCCGCCGCAACACCTGCCGCAACAGGCCGTTCACCACCGGCGCCAACCGGGCCAGACCGCCGCGCTTGGCCAGCTCCACCGTGGTGCTCACCGCCGCCGCCGCCGGCACCCGATCGCTGAACAGCAGCTGCTGCAGGCCCACGTGCAGCAGCCAGCGCAGCTGGGGGGGCTGGCGCTCCGCCGGCACCTTGCCGACCGTATCCAGCCAGCCATCCAGCAGACCGCGCTGGCGGATGGCGCCGTAGGCCAGCTCGGTGGCCAGGGCCCGGTCGAGGGGAGGCAACGGCTGCCGCCGCAGCTGCCGCTCCAGGGCCCCATCGGCATAGGCCCCGCCGGCCACGGCCTGCAGCACCTGCCAGGCCAGCTGACGCGGCGCCAGGCCGATGGGGGGGGCCTCAAGGGTCAACCGCAAGCTCCAGGGGTGGAACCCACAGATAGCGCCTCAGCGGCAGGCGGCCCTCGCCGTCCACGGCGATGCCCTCGGTGCGCAGCAGCTCGGCCTGGATCCAGTCGCTGCCCTCGCGGCTGGGGCTGAAGCTGACCCGGCCCTGGGCATTCACCACCCGGTGCCAGGGCACCGCTGCGGGCAGGGCCAGCCGGCGCAGGGCCC
>JBEDAU010000029.1:0-4446 GCA_041177605.1 Cyanobacteriota bacterium
GCGATCGCTCGATCGCCAGCTCCAAGTCGGGGGTGCACGGCGAGGTGGCCGCCGGCGAGGTGGTGAGCGGCTACCCGGCCATCCCCAACCGCCTCTGGCTGCGCTGCTCCGCCGCCTTCAACAAGCTGCCCGAACTGGCCAAGGCGATCCGCCAGCTGGAGAAGAGCCGCACCCCCTGAGCCCGCTGCGCACCGGCGCGTAGCCTCGCCCCCAGCACCAGCGCCGCCATGACCACCAGCTACCGGATCACCCTGCTCGCCGGCGATGGCATCGGTCCGGAGATCACGGCGGTGGCCCGGCAGCTGCTGGATGCCGTGAGCGGCAGACACGGCTTTGAGCTCGTCTACGACGAGCAGCCCATGGGCGGTGCCGCCATCGACGCCACCGGCGAGCCATTGCCCGCCAGCACGCTGGAGGCCTGCAAGGCCGCCGATGCCGTGCTGCTGGCTGCGATCGGCTCACCGCAGTACGACACCCTGCCGCGTGAGAAGCGCCCGGAAACCGGCCTGCTGGGGCTCCGCGCAGGCATGGGGCTGTTCGCCAACCTGCGGCCGGTGAAGATCATCCCCGCCCTGATCGACGCCTCCACCCTCAAGCGCGAGGTGATCGAAGGGGTGGACCTGATGGTGGTGCGCGAACTCACCGGCGGCGTGTATTTCGGCACCCCCAAGGGCCGGGTGGAGGCTGAGGGCCGCGTGCGTGGTTTCAACACCATGGCCTACTTCGATGATGAGATCGATCGCATCGCCAGGGTGGGCTTCGATCTGGCCCAGCAGCGCAGCGGCCGGCTCTGCAGCGTGGACAAGGCCAACGTGCTCGATGTGAGCCAGCTGTGGCGCGACCGGGTGGAAGCGCTGCATGCCGCCGAGTACAGCGGCGTGGAACTCAGCCACATGTATGTGGACAACGCCGCCATGCAGCTGGTGCGCAACCCGCGCCAATTCGACGTGCTGCTCACAAGCAACCTCTTCGGCGACATCCTCAGCGACGAAGCGGCGATGCTCAGCGGGTCGATCGGCATGCTGCCCTCGGCCTCTCTTGGCGAAAGCGGTCCGGGCCTGTTTGAACCGATCCATGGCTCCGCCCCCGATATCGCCGGCCAGGACAAGGCCAACCCGATGGCGATGGTGCTCAGCGCCGCGATGATGCTGCGGGTAGGTCTGAAGCAGGACGCCGCTGCTGCCGATCTCGAAGCCTGCGTGGACCGGGTGCTCGCCGCCGGCTACCGCACCGGCGATCTGATGGCCGAAGGCTGCACCCAGCTGGGCTGCAAGGCGATGGGTGATCAACTGCTGGCGGCTCTGGAGGCCTGAAAATCAGCAATCGGGGAAGCCGGCACCACGACCTGCCAAACTCGCCGCAGTTCTGCTGATCTCGCGCATGTCGAAGCGTCACCCGGTCGTGTCGGTCACCGGTTCCTCCGGCGCGGGAACCAGCACCGTGAAGCGCGCCTTCGAGCACATCTTCAAGCGCGAAGGCATCACTCCGGCCGTGGTGGAGGGCGACAGCTACCACCGCTACGAGCGTGGCCCGAGGAAGGAGGCCATGGCCGCAGCCCTGGCCAAGGGTGAGAACTTCTCCCACTTCGGCCCCGAGGCCAACCTGTTCGACAAGCTGGAGGAGCTGTTCAAGACCTACAGCGAGACCGGCAGCGGCCAGAAGCGCTACTACCTCCACTCCGTCGAGGAGGCCGCCGAGCACAACGCCCGCCTCGGCACCAACCTCGAGCCCGGCCAGTTCACCCCCTGGGAGCCCATCCCCTCCGGCACCGACCTGCTCTTCTACGAAGGCCTGCACGGCGGCGTGAAGGGTGATGGCTACGACGTGGCTGCCCTGGCCGACCTGCTGGTGGGCGTGGTGCCGATCGTGAACCTGGAGTGGATCCAGAAGATCGCCCGCGACAACAAGGAGCGCGGCTACTCGGCGGAGGCCACGGTGGACACCATCCTGCGCCGCATGCCGGATTACATCAACCACATCTGCCCCCAGTTCAGCCAGACCGACATCAACTTCCAGCGTGTCCCCACCGTAGACACCTCCAACCCCTTCATGATCCGCGACATCCCCACCCCGGATGAGTCGTTCGTGATCATTCACTTCCGCAAGGGAGCCCGCGAGAAGTGGGGCATCGACTTCCCCTACCTGCTCGACATGATCCACGACTCCTTCATGTCGAGCCCCACCTCGATTGTGGTGAATGGCGGCAAGATGGGATTTGCCATGGAGCTGATCCTCACCCCGATCATTCACCGCATGATCGAGGAGAAGAAGAAGCTGGGCTGAAGTCCCTGCTGCCCTTGAGTCCTGCGGGGGCCGGAGGCCGGGTGGATTCCTCCATCCGGTGCCGGCCCCTTCCGATTTCGCCATGAGCCTGTCGTTCCCCGCTTCGCTCACGCACCTGCAGGGCTCCCAGGCCGTGCTGGCCGCCCTGCTCGGCGCCTGCCTCGGCAGTTTTCTCAACGTGGTGGCCTGGCGCCTGCCGCGGGAGGAATCCCTCCTGCATCCCGGCAGCCACTGCCCCCATTGCGGCAGCCCGGTGCGCTGGTACGACAACGTGCCGGTGCTGAGCTGGGTGTGGCTGGGGGCACGCTGTCGCGATTGCCGCAGCCCGATCAGCGCCCGCTATCCCCTGGTGGAACTGCTCAGCGCCGGACTGGCGGTGGCGATGCTGGCGGCCGGGCCGGCGGGCCTGGGGGCCGAGCCGAGCCGCTGGCTGGTGGTGGGCGCCGGCTGGCTGCTGGCCGCCTGGCTGCTGCCGCTGGTGCTGATCGACCTCGACCGGCTCTGGCTGCCCGAACCCCTCTGCCGCTGGGGACTGGTGCTGGGGGTGCTGGCCACCGGCGTGATCGGCTTTGCGCAGGGGGAGGCCACCGGCCGCAGCGTGCTGTTCCATCACCTGCTGGCCGCCGCCGTTGGTCTGCTCGGCTTCGAGGCCACCAGTGGCCTGGCCGCTCGGCTGCTGGGCCGACCGGCCCTGGGCCTCGGCGACGCCAAGCTGGCCGCCCTGCTCGGGGCCTGGCTGGGGCTGGCCGGCCTCGGGGCGATGGTGCTGCTGGCAGCCTTCAGCGGCGCCCTGGTAGGCAGCATCGGCCGGCTCAGCGGCCGCCTCAAACGGCACCAACCCTTCGCCTTCGGCCCCTTCCTGGCCCTCGCCGGCGTGGTCGTGTGGTGCACGGGTCCGGCCCCATGGCTCGGCCTGGTGGCCAGGGCTGCGGGGTCTTAAATGGGCTGAACCATCAACGGTTTGGCAATGTCGCTGTTCGACTGGTTTGCGGATCGCCGCAAGGCCGCACCGGTGGTGCGCGGCACCCAGGAGGTCGAGGAGAGCGACGGCCTCTGGAGCAAGTGCCCCGACTGCGCCCTGGTCGTCTATCGCAAGGACCTAATCGCCAACGCCAGTGTCTGCAAGGGCTGCGGCTACCACCACCGCATCGACAGCGACGAGCGCATTGCCCTGATCGCCGACCCCGGCAGTTTCACCCCGCTCGACACGGAGCTGGCCCCCACCGACCCCCTGGCCTTCAAGGATCGCCGCAGCTACGCCGATCGGATCCGCGACACCCAGCGGGCCACCGGCCTGCGCGACGCCGTGATCACCGGGCTGTGCACCAGCAGTGGGCTTCCCCTGGCCCTGGGGGTGATGGACTTCCGCTTCATGGGCGGCTCCATGGGCTCGGTGGTGGGCGAGAAGCTCACCCGGCTGATCGAGACCGCCACGGCCCGCCGCTATCCCGTGCTGATCGTGTGTGCCTCCGGCGGCGCCCGCATGCAGGAAGGGATGCTGAGCCTGATGCAGATGGCCAAGATCTCCGGGGCCCTGGAGCGGCATCGGGCGGCCGAACTGCTCTACATCCCCCTGCTCACCCACCCCACCACCGGCGGGGTGACCGCCAGCTTCGCCATGCTCGGCGACCTGATCCTGGCCGAGCCCAAGGCCCTGATCGGCTTTGCCGGCCGCCGGGTGATCGAGCAGACCCTGCGCGAGAAACTGCCAGACGGATTCCAGACCGCTGAGTATCTGCGCGACCACGGCTTCGTGGACGCCATCGTGGATCGCACCCGGCTGAAGGCCACCCTGGCCAGCCTGCTGCGGATGCACGGCTGCCGCGAGGCTGTGGAGGCGGCATGAATCGCCTGCTGCCAGCCTGGTGGCCGGCGCTGGTGGTGGGGGTGCTGCTGGGTCTCAGCCTGGTGCTCGCCCCGGCCCGGCCGGCGGGGGCCGGATCGGTCGACTGGCACGAGGTGCCTGCCAGTGAGGCCGGCCGCCAGTGGTGGGACGCCGGCAGCCTGCGCCTGAGCCGGGGCGGCTACCTGAGCGTGCTCAGCCGCTTCCAACCCGCTGCCGACGGCGACGACAGACCCCGGGCCAGCGATCTCTACGTGATGGAGATCGACTGCGACCAGGGGCTCTACCGCGACACGTCGGTCAACGGGATTCCCCGTTTC
>JBEDAU010000030.1:0-2894 GCA_041177605.1 Cyanobacteriota bacterium
CCCTCGCTCCGTTCGGCGGTGGCGGCCAGGTCACGGCTGAGCAGATCGAGCACCCGGAAGGGCTGCAGACCGTCGAGTTCGTCTTGCAATTGATCTCGGAGTTGCGGTTGCTGGCCGGTGCTCTGCAGCAGCTGCAGGCCCTGGACCAGGATTTGGGCGGCCGACTCGTAGCGGCGCTGCTGGTGCAGATCAGCCGCACCGGCCAGACACGACAGTCCGGCCAGCAGGGCCAGGTCGGCCTCGCGGCCGCCGTTCAGGGCCGGCGCTCGCGGCGGTTGCATGCTGCGCTGCACCAGCTCCAGGCAGTCGAGTGGTTGGCCGGCCTCCAGCAGCAGCAGCAGCCCGCCCAGTTCCCGGCTGGAGGGAATGTCGAGGGCCGGAATGGCATCGGGATCCTGGGCGGCCAGCGAGGTGATGCTGGCTTCGTAGTCGGCCCGTCGCGGTTGGGAACTGAGCAGGTCGGCCGAGCTGCGCAGCAGTTCGGCCCGCGCCTGGAGCGTCTCCGGGCTGAAACCCTGCTCCGGTGGCCGGTCGAGCCGCTGCTTCAGGGCATGAAGCACGGCTTGGGCATCGGTGGCCGGATTCACGCCAAGCAACCGGAAATGATCGATCGGCAGTTCCAAGCCAACCCGCTCGCTGGTGGCCGAGTGTAGGCAGGGTCTGAAGTTTTGGCCCATCCTTGAACCCGGGATGCGGACAGACCCCGTACAGTTCAGTTGCGATCAGCCTTTTCTCCGGGCCGGCCTCCATGACACAGGCAGACATGAGCCGCGACAGTGCCGCTGCTTTCGGGGCTGCCGCCTCGGGTGCGCCGGCCTGCTCGGCAGACGACACCCACGTGGCGGGTCCCCATGCCGAACGCCTGGAGAGCCTCTATCCCTCGGCCCGGGCGACGGTCAGTCGCGAGGAGGGCCTGATGCTCTACCGCGACATGGTGCTGGGGCGGCGCTTTGAAGACAAGTGCGCCGAGATGTACTACCGCGGCAAGATGTTCGGTTTTGTTCACCTCTACAACGGTCAGGAGGCCGTGAGCACCGGGGTGATCAAGGCAATGAAGATGCAGCACGACTGGTTCTGCAGCACCTATCGCGATCACGTGCATGCCCTGAGCTGCGGGGTTCCGGCCCGCGAAGTGATGAGTGAGTTGTTCGGGAAGGAGACCGGTTGCAGCAAGGGCCGCGGTGGCTCCATGCACCTGTTCTCCCGGGAGCATCACCTTCTGGGTGGGTATGCCTTCATCGGCGAGGGGATCCCGGTTGCCCTGGGTGCGGCCTTCACCAGCCGCTACAAGCGCGACGCCCTGGGCGACGCATCCAGTGATGCTGTCACCGCTGCCTTTTTCGGCGACGGCACCTGCAACATCGGCCAGTTCTACGAATGCCTGAACATGGCGGCCCTCTGGAAGCTGCCGATCCTGTTCGTGGTGGAGAACAACAAGTGGGCCATCGGCATGGACCACAACCGCGCCACCAGCGATCCGGAGATCTGGCGCAAGGCAGCCGCCTTCGGCATGGCGGGCGAGGAGGTGGACGGCATGGACGTGTTGGCGGTGCGTGCCGCCGCCCAGCGGGCGGTTGAGCGGGCGCGGGCTGGTGAGGGCCCCACCCTGCTGGAGTGCCTCACTTACCGCTTCCGCGGCCATTCCCTGGCTGATCCCGATGAGCTGCGCGCCCAGGCCGAGAAGGAGTTCTGGGCCAAGCGCGATCCGATCAAGCGCCTTGCTGCCCACCTGATCGAGCACAACCTGGCCACGGCCGATGAGCTCAAGGCCGTGGAGAGGGAGATCGATGCTGAGGTGGCCGACTGCGTCGACTTCGCCCTGGCGGCACCCGAACCGAAGCCCGAGGAACTCACCCGTTACATCTGGGCCGAAGACTGATCGGCAGTCGTCAGATCAGTCTTCGGCCCATCCCTGTGGCTGATAAATGATGGGTTGGCAATAACTGCGACCTGGACGTCTGGCGCATCCAGGACTAATGCCCCCGCGGCCACTACCTGGAGCGACGCCGGTGCGAGGGATCGGCGATCAGTCTACTCAGCGCAAAGTCGCTCAGTTTTTTACATATAGCTAGTAGCTCAAGCCAGTCCTATTCAGAACGATTAGTCTTTAGTTTTTGCTACCCCCAGTCTGAAAGTTCTTTTCCTCCCACTGCTCTTGAAGCTGCTGCTGGCGCGGCTGGCGGAGCTCCGCCCTCGCCAATCGGGTGCCCCCAACATCATTGGTGAAGATGCCGGTGATCCCGATTCCGTGGTTGTTCCCCTCGTTGAAGTGACCCGGCTGGTTGATTTTCGACCTCTTAAGCAAGTTCTGGATAGGGAGGTGTGGCGGGACGCCAGCATGGCATTGCTGGCCGAGGGCCGCGTCCATTCGCATGGTGTAAATCCGGAGGCCCACTGCCCTGACCTGAGAGTGAACAGGGTGGAATGACGGGCTGTCATTTCCGAGGTGATGAGTCGCCTCGTTCATTCACCTTGCATGTTCATTCACCTTGCATGGTCAGGAATGAGCTGTCAAGCGATACATTCCTGGCCGATCTGCTGGTGGCGCAGAGTTCATCACCGGCCCCCGGGCGCCAGCGCTCCGGCCCGCCCCTCATCGGGCGGGCCGGAGCGCTGGCTGGGGCTTGAGGTTCTGCTGTGGGCTATGGCATGGCTGGCACCGGCTGATCGAGCTCCGGCAGCGCATCGGCGCTGGGTGGGATGGCAGCCATGGAATCGAGCGAGAACATGCGGCGGCCCTCCAGCTGCCAGTGCTCGTCCTGCTCCAGCAGCACCGCGCCCACCAGGCGTGTGATCGCGGCGTCGTTGGGGAAGATGTCGACGACGCGGGTGCGGCGTTTGATCACTGCGCTGGCAAGCGCCTGACTGCCCGAACGCTGAAGCCGGAGTGAAAT
>JBEDAU010000031.1:0-3853 GCA_041177605.1 Cyanobacteriota bacterium
GGGCCGGCCCGCCAGGCCCTTCGCCCTGCTGGTGGCCGGCCCGGCCCAGCTGGAGGCCCAGCTGGGGGCGCTGGTGGTGATCAGCTCCGAGGCCGAGCAGCAGCTGCGCGGTCCGGCGGCGCCGATCGTGCTGCTGCCGCGCCGGCCCGGCGCCTGGGACGCCCTGCCGGGGGTGGCGCCGGGCAGCCCCGCCCTCGGGGTGATGCTGCCGGCCTCGCCGTTGCACCAGCTGCTGGCCCTGGCGGTGGAGCGGCCCCTGGTGGCCACCAGCGGCAACCGCAGCGGCGAGCTGCTCTGCATCGATCCGGCCGAGGCCCGGCAGCGGCTGGCCGGCATCGCCGAAGGTTTTCTGCTGCACAACCGGCCGATCGCCCGCCCCCTCGACGATTCGCTGCTGCAGCTGGTGGAGGGCCGGCCGGTGCTGCTGCGCCGCGCCCGCGGCTACGCGCCGGCGGCCCTGGCCCTGCCCGAGCCGTTGCCCGCTCCGGCCTCCGCCGCCACCCTGCTGGCCCTGGGCGGCGACCTCAAGAGTGCCCCGGCCCTGTTGCACGGTGGCCGGCTCTGGCCGGCGCCCCACCTGGGCGATCTGGCCGGCGCCCGCCAGCAGCAGTGGCTGGAGCAGGGCCTGGCAAAGCTGGCCGGCCGCAGCGACGCCCCGCTCACCGCCGTCGCCGCCGACGCCCACCCCGGCTACCTGAGCCAGGCCGCCGCCGCCCGCCTGGCCCAGCGGCAGGGCGTGCCGTTGCTGCAGGTGCAGCACCACCGCGCCCACGGCCTGGCGGTGGCGGCCGAGCACGGCCTGGCGCTGCCGCTGCTGGCCTGGGCCTGCGATGGGCTGGGCTTTGCCCCGGAGGCCGCAGGCCACCAGCTCTGGGGCGGCGAGCTGCTCTGGCTGGAGCCCGGCGGCGTTCAGCGCCTGGTGGGGCTGCGGCCGTTTCCGTTGCCCGGCGGCGAGGCGGCCATGCGCCAGGGCTGGCGGGTGGCCCTGGGGCTGCTGGTGGCCGCCGGGGATGGGGCCGGGGCCCAGGCGCCTGAGGCCTGCCGGGCCGCGGCCCGGGCGCTGGCCGGCCCCGAGGCCTGGGAGCTGCTGGCCCAGGCCACCGCCGCTGGCCTGCAGGCGCCGCTGTGCTCGGCCCTCGGCCGCCTGTTCGACGGGGCCGCTGCCCTGCTGCAGGTGTGCCAGCAGCAGAGCTACGAGGGCGAGGCGGGCCTGCGGCTGGAGGGGCTGGCGCGGCGGGCCCTGGCCGAAGGCGCCGCGGCCGGCGAAGGCGCACCGGCTCCTGAGGGCGGGGCGCTGCAGCTGGCTGATCCGGAGCGGGGCTGGCTCAACTGGCAGCCGCTGCTGCAGTGGCTGTTGGCCGATCAGGCGGCAGGGGTGCCGGCGGCCCGCTCCGCCCTGGTGCTGCACCGCAGCCTGGCCGAAGGGCTGGCGGCGCTGGCTGCCCACGCCGCCCGGGAGCGCGGCTGCCGCCAGGTGGCCCTGGCGGGCGGCTGCTTTCAGAACGCCCTGCTGCTGGAGCTCACGGCCGCGGCACTGCGGCGGCGGGGGCTGGAGCCGTTCTGGCCGGAGCAGCTGCCTTGTAACGATGGTGGCCTGGCCCTGGGCCAGCTTTGGGCAGCGCTCGGCGATCTCCCTATAACGAAGCTGAGCCCGCCTCCAGCCCATGTGCCTGGCCACCCCCGGGGTGATCGTGGCGATCCACGAGGGAGCGCCCCCCGGCCCTGAGCGCGCCGCCCAGGCCGGCACAGGAGCCGGCGCCGATCCGCTCTGGCGCCTGGCGGAGGTGGATTTCGGCGGCGTGCGCCAGCAGGTGAGCCTGGCCTGCCTGCCGGAGGCGGTGCTGGGCGATCGGGTGCTGGTGCACGTGGGCCTGGCGATCAGCCGGGTGGAGGAGCCATGAGCCCAACCCCCGCCGGCTCGCCCACCGCCCCGGTCACGATCGATGCCAACGAGGCGGTGGCCCGCGTGGCCTACCGCCTCAATGAGGTGATCGCCATCTACCCGATCACGCCGGCCTCGCCGATGGGCGAGTGGGCCGATACGTGGGCCGCAGGCGGCCAGCCCAACCTCTGGGGCTCCGTGCCGGCGGTGGTGGAGCTGCAGAGCGAGGGCGGCGCCGCCGGCACCGTGCACGGCGCCCTGCAGGCCGGCGCCCTCACCACCACCTTCACGGCCAGCCAGGGGCTGTTGCTGATGGTGCCCAACCTCTACAAGTGGGCGGGCGAGCTCACGCCGGCGGTGCTGCACGTGGCGGCCCGCGCGCTGGCGGCCCAGGGGCTGTCGATCTTCGGCGACCACGGCGACGTGATGGCCACCTGCGGCACGGGCTGCGCCATCCTCTGCGCCGCCTCGGTGCAGGAGGCCGGCGATTTCGCCGCCATCGCCACGGCCACCAGCCTGCGCAGCCGGCTGCCGTTCCTGCATGTGTTCGACGGCTTCCGCACCTCCCACGAGATCCAGAAGATCGCGCCGCTCAGCGACGAGCAGCTGCTCGCGTTGATGCCCGCCGAGGCGATCAGCGCCCACCGGGCCCGCGCCCTCAGCCCGGATCACCCGGTGCTGCGCGGCACCAGCCAGAACCCCGACGTCTACTTCCAGGCGCGCGAGTCGGTGAATGGGTTCTATGCCGCCGCCCCCGAACATCTCAACGCGGTGCTGGAGCAGTTCGCCGCCCTCACCGGCCGCGCCTATCGCCCCTACGACTACGTGGGCCCCGCCACCGCCGAGCGGGTGCTGGTGCTGATGGGCTCGGGCTGCGAGACCGCCGAGGAAACCCTGGCGGTGCTCCAGACCGCCGGCGAGTCGGTGGGGCTGCTCAAGGTGCGGCTGTTTCGACCGTTCGCCTCCCGGCTGCTGGTGGAGGCCCTGCCGGCCAGCACGCGGGCGATCGCCGTGCTCGATCGCTGCAAGGACCCCGGCGCCAGCGGCGAACCTCTCTACCTCGACGTGGTGGCCGCCCTCGCCGAGCACTGGGCGGCGCTGCACGGCTCGCCGCTGCCGCGGGTGTTGGGCGGCCGCTATGGCCTGGGTTCCAAGGAGTTCACCCCGGCGATGGTGAAGGCCGTCGCCGATCACCTCACACCGCTGCTGGCCGCTGGCCAGCCCGAGCCCTGCAACCACTTCACCGTCGGCATCACCGACGACCTCAGCCACCGCTCCCTGCCCGTGGATCCGGGCTTCGGGATCGAAGCGCCCGACACGGTGCGGGCCGTGTTCTACGGCCTCGGCTCCGACGGCACCGTGGGGGCCAACAAGGCGACGATCCAGATCATCGGCGAGGGCACCGACCTCTTTGCCCAGGGCTACTTCGTCTACGACTCGAAGAAATCGGGCTCGGTCACGGTGTCGCACCTGCGCTTCGGCCCCCGGCCGATCCGCGCCCCGTATCTGATCGAGCGGCCCAGCCTGGTGGCCTGCCACCAGTGGGACTTCGTGCAGCGCTTCGACCTGCTGGCCGGCATCGAGGCGGGCGGGGTGTTCCTGCTCAACAGCCCCCACAGCCCGGCGGGCACCTGGGCCCGGCTGCCCGAGCGCCTGCGCCGCACGATCCGCAGCCAGACCCTGCGCGTGTTTGTGATCAACGCGACCGAGGTGGCGCGCCAGGCCGGCATGGGCCCCCACATCAACACGGTGATGCAGGCCTGCTTCTTCGCCGTGAGCGGCGTGCTGCCCCGCGAGCAGGCCCTGGAGCGCATCCGCGCCGCGATCCGCCACAGCTATGGCCGCAAGGGCGAGGCGGTGGTGGCCCGCAACCTGGCCGCCCTCGACGCCAGCCTCGATCACCTAGAGGAGCTGCCCTGGCAGGAGCTGCCCGATCCGCCCCCCGGGCCGGCGCCGGAGGATCGGCTCGCC
>JBEDAU010000032.1:0-20484 GCA_041177605.1 Cyanobacteriota bacterium
CGGCGCGCAACGGGTAGTAGTCGGGGTGATCCATCACCGTGAGCCGATCCCGGGGGCGGGGGATCGGCACCGTCACGATCCGGCCGATGCGGGCTGCCGGGCCGTTGCTCAGGCACACCACCCGGTCGGAGAGCAGCAGGGCCTCGTCCACGTCGTGGGTCACCATCACAGCGGTGAGGCCCGATTCCTGGCAGATCTGCATCAGCTGCTGCTGCAGATTGCCGCGGGTTAGGGCGTCGAGGGCGCCGAAGGGCTCATCCAGCAGCAGCAGCCGGGGCCGGATCGCCAGGGCGCGGGCGATGGCCACCCGCTGCTTCATGCCGCCGGAGAGCTCGGCGGGACATTTGCCGGCGGCAGCGCTCAGATTCACGGTCTGGATGTTGCGCTCCACGATCTCGCTGCGCTCAGCGGGGCTGAGCTGCGGATACACGGTGTTCACCGCCAGGGCGATGTTCTGCCGCACCGTGAGCCAGGGCAGCAGGGAGTAGTTCTGAAAGACCACCATCCGATCAGGGCCGGGATCGGTCACCTGGCGGCCGTTCATCAGGATGCCGCCCTCGCTGGCCTGGGTGAGCCCCGCCAGCAGGTTCAGCAGGGTGCTCTTGCCGCAGCCGGAGTGGCCGATCAGCGAGACGAACTCCCCCTCGGCGATGTCGAGGTCGATGCGATCGAGGGCCACGTAGTGCCCGCCCTGCTCGAGGGGAAACACCTGGGTCACGGCGTCGACCGTGATCAGGCCTGACGGGGTGGTCATGTCAGCTGGCCCCCTTGCTCACGTGGCGACCGAGCCAGGCCACCAGCCGGTCGAGGATCAGGCCCACCACGCCCACATAGAGGATCGCCAGGATGATCTGGCTGGAGCTGGCATCGCCGCCAGCGTTATAGGCGTCCCAGATGAAATAGCCGATGCCGCCATCGGCCTTCAGCATTTCGGCGGCCACGATCGCCAGCCAGGCCAGGCCCACGGCGATGCGCAGGCCGGTGAATACATAGGGCACCGTGGCCGGAATCACGATGCTACGGATGTAATCGCGCTTCTTGAGGCGCAGCACCCGTGCCACGTTGGTGTAATCCTGCGGGATCTCACGGATGCCCACGGCCGTGTTGATGATGATCGGCCAGATTGCGGTGATGAAGATCACGAAGATCGCCGATGTGTTGGCGTCCTGGAACACCATCAGTGAGATCGGGAACCAGGCCAGGGGCGGCACGGTGCGCAGCACCTGCACCACCGGGTCAAAGCCCTTGCCGGCGAAGCGGTTCAGGCCCAACAGGCCACCGATTGTGATCCCCACCACGGCGGCCAGGCCATACCCCAGGGCCACCCTCTGCAGGGAGATCAGGATCTGCCAGCCCAGGCCCTTGCTGGTGCCGCCGTCATCGAAGAAGGGCTGGCTGATGTAGGGGTCCCAGGTGTCCACGATCACGTTGATCGGGCCCGGCAGGCGGGCGGCACCCAGCACGGCGGAGAGCAGCTGCCACGCCACCAGGAAGGCGCCGATGCAGAGCAGGTAGGGCACCACCTGGGGCAGGGGCGGCAGCAGGCGGCCTGCACGGCGGCGCCGTGGGGAAAGGGTCGAAGTCACGAATGGATCAATCGAAGGTCACGCGTAGCGGCCGGAGGCCTATTTCATTGCCTTGATCGTGAGGGCATCGAGGTAACCCTTGGGATCTTCCGGGTCAAACACCACGCCATCGAAGAACGTCTCCTTGCCGCGGGAGTCACTGGCCGGAATCGCCTGCACCTGTCCGATGGCCCGGGCCGCGTCCTTCCAGAGGTCGGCCCGATTCACCTTGTTCACCAGTCCATTGATATCGGTGCTGGCGGGCAGATAGCCCCAGCGGATGTCCTCGGTCACAAACCAGGCGTCATGGCTCTTGAACGGGAATGAGGCATTGCTCCCCCAGAACAGCATCTTGTAGGGGCTGTTCTTGACGGTGCGCCCGTCGCCATAGTCGACCGTGCCGGCCAGACGCGGCTTGATGTCGGCCACGGCGGCCTTGATGTATTTGTCCTTGGCCACGATCTCGCACATCTCGTCGAGGTTGGCCGGGTCGTCGCACCAGATCTGGGCCTCCTGCACCGCCATCAGCAGGGCCTTGGCGGCCTTCGGATGGGCATCCACCCAGTCGGCCCGCATCGAGAAGGCCTTCTCGGGATGCTTGTCCCACAGTTCACCGGTCTGGGCGGCGGTGTAGCCCAGCTTCTTGTTCACCAGGCGCTGGTTCCAGGGTTCACCCACGCAGAAGGTGTCCATGGTGCCCGTCTGCATGTTGGCCACCATCTGCGGCGGCGGCACCACCACCAGGTCGGCATCCTTGTTGGGGTCGATGCCGTTGGCGGCCATCCAGTAGCGGGTCCACAGATCGTGGTTGCCGCCTGGGAAGGTGACGGCGGCCTTGAACTTGCGGCCTTTGGTTGCCGCCCCAGCCACCGCCTTCTTCATGGCGCCCGCGTCCTTGATCGTGAGGCCGGGGAAGTCTTTTGATACCGACAGGCCCTGCCCCTGGGTGTTCAGCCGGGCGAGGATGTACATCGGCAACGGCTGCTTGGTCTTGGTGATCGTGCCGGCCGTGAGCAGCAGCGGCATCGGCGACAGAATGTGGGCGCCGTCGATGCCGCCGCGGCTGCCGCCCAGTTCCAGGTTGTCGCGGGTGGCGGCCCAGGAGGTCTGCTTCACCACCTTCACCTCGGGCATGCCGTGCTTGGCGAACAGGCCCTTCTCCAAGGCGATGATCAACGGCGAGGCATCGGTGAGCGCAATGAAGCCCAGGGTGGCGCCTTTCACCTCGGGGGCGGCACCGGCAGAGGGGCTGCTGCCGGTCTGCGGGTCAGCCTTCTTGCCGCTGCCGCCGCAGGCAGCCAGCCAGACGGCACCGGCGGCTGAACCGGCGGCGGTGAGCAGAAACTTGCGTCGGGAGAGATTCGACATGGGTGTGGGGGGATGCCGGAGTGAGGGTGCATGGCACTCCGGTTGGGCTCCACAACAAAGCGCACCAAACCGGCCAGATTGATTGTGTCGGCGCACGTGCTGACCGACCCCACCAAGACACCACGGCGCCCCGAGACCGGAGAGTGGCGGTTGTTACCGAACGGCCGACGACGCGGCCAGGCTCTGCCGCAGCCGTTCCCCGCTGCGCGCCGTGATCAGGGCGCGGGCCTGGGCGAGGCCCCCCTCCAGGTCAGCGATCAGGTCGGCCAGCCACAGGTAGGCCGCCAGGTTCCACAGCAGCGGCTGGGCCAGCGGGCCCTCGCCGCGCAGGGCGGCCAGGGCCTGCGCCCGCCAGCTGTCCAGGCTCTCCCAGGTCACCTCGTCGCCGTGCAGGCCGTGATCGCGGGGATGGAGCAGGTGCCGTTCCACGGCCCCCTGGCGCAGCCGCCCGGTGATGCCGGCCCGGCTGCAGGGCAGGTCGGTGGAGCCCTCCAGCCCCTTCACGGTGAGCACGTCGCCCTCCTCGGCTGCACTGAGAGCCTCCCAGGCCCGTTTTTCGGTGGGGGGATGCACGAAGCCACTCACCAGCAGGTGCTCGCCCCGATGCGGTGTCCACAGCAGCTCCAGGCTGGCCACCGGCGGCCGCTTGCCGATCTCCTCGCGGGCCGGCACCAGCCGCTCGGCGGCTGGGAAGTGGTCGGGCTGGTGGGTGAGTGCCAGGTTGTGCTGGTCGAGGCGGGCCTGCACGGCCTGCAGGGTCAGGCCCCGCCACTCGATGCCGATGGCGGCAAACAGCTCCGCCAGGGTCACGCCGTATTTCACTGGCATCGGCGCGCCGCCGTGGAGCACCACCGGCACGCCGGTGCTGGCCAGCACCAGGGCCACCAGGGGCAGCAGGGGCGCCGTGCGGCTGCGGCCGTCGTAGGGCACCCCGAAGCACAGGGCCCGGCGGCCCGGGGTCTCCAGCACGGGGCCGTGGCTGCGGTAGCTGTCGAGCATCCCGGCCAGTTCCACCGGCAGGGGGCGGCGGATGCGATGGGCGATCAGGAACGCCCCCAGCTGGGCCTCGCTCACCTCGCCCTCGAGCATCAGGTCCATGGCCGTGCACGCCTCGGCCCGGTCCAGGCCGGTGCTGGTGTGCTCGCCGCTGCCCACCTTGCCGATCAGCTCGCGGAAGCGGGCCCGGCCCGTGCCCAGGGCCTGCAGCTGCCGGTCCCGTCTGGAGCTGGTGTTCGGTAGCGATTGCAACACGGGCCGCTGGCGCTTGGGCGGAAGATCTGGGCTCTCCTCCGTGGAGATCATCCAGCACAGAGGGATCCGCCGCTGTTATCGGCTTACCTCTCTGCATCTGTCCCGGCGGCGTAGCTCTCATCGGCGCCAGCTCGGATCCCGCCTGGCCGGCAAGCGGCCGGAGCGGACCTCCCGCCGTTGTTCTGCCTGCTGGCATCAGCCGATGACCGACCCTGCCGTTGCCTCCCCTGCAGCCCTCAGCAAGATTGAGCAGGCCAAAGCTGAACTCTGCGGCCTGGAGCTGGCCCCAGCCCTGGCGGACCTGGCCCGCCAGGGCTGGGAGACGCTCGACGAGGCCACCCTCACGATCCGGCTCAAGTGGCTCGGCATCTTCTTCCGCCCGGTGACCCCCGGGCGCTTCATGGTGCGGCTGCGCCTCCCCAACGGCGTGATCCGCGCCGAGCAGCTGGAGGTGCTGGCCGAGGCGATCGACCGCTGCGGTGAGCACGGCAGCGCCGATCTCACCACCCGCCAGAACATCCAGCTGCGGGGTCTGCTGCTGGAAGACATGGCGCCCCTGATGGCACAGCTGGAGCGGGTGGGGCTCACCAGCCGCCAGTCGGGCCACGACAACCCCCGCAACGTCACCGGCAATCCCCTCGCCGGCATCGACCCCGAGGAGTTCCTGGACACCCGGCCCCTGGTCGACGCCATCCAGGCGGCCCTGCTGGGCCCCCTGGGCCCGCGCAACCTGCCGCGCAAGTTCAACGTCGCCGTGGGCGGTGCCCCCGACAGCTTCCTGCTGCACAACGATCTGGCCTTCCTCCCCGCCCTCCACCAGGGCGCGCTGGGTTTCACCGTGATGGTGGGCGGCTTCTTCTCGGCCCAGCGCAACGCGCTGGCGATCCCCCTGAGCCTCTGGTTGCCGGCGGAACAGTTGCCGGGCTTCACCCTGGCGGTGCTGCGCCAGTTCGAGCAAGCCGGCAATCGCCAGCAGCGCAACAAGAGCCGGCTGATGTATCTGATCGACCAGCTCGGCCTCGACGGCTACCGCCAGGAGGTGCTCGCCAGCTGGACGGAGCTGGCGGCGGAGCTCGGCCGCCAGCCGACTCTCCAGCTGGTGGCGGATCCCGCCAGTGCCGCCGCCCACGACGGCAGCCATCTGGTCAACCGGGCACCCCGCGACGGCCTGGGCGTGCAGAGCCAGAAACAGGAGGGCCTGTGCTGGGTGGGCCTGCACGTGCCCATGGGCCGCCTCGATGCCGACAGCATGGCCGAGCTGGCCGGGGTGGCCCGCCGCCATGGGTCCGGCGAGCTGCGCCTCACCGAGGCCCAGAACGTGCTGGTGGCCGATGTGCCCCGTGACCAGGTGGAGGCCCTGCTGGCCGAGCCGCTGCTGCAGCGCCTGCGCCCCGACCCCTCACCCCTCCAGGCCGAGGCGGTGAGCTGCACGGGCAATGCCTACTGCGGTTTCGCCCTGATTCCCACCAAGGGCACGGCCCAGGCCGTGCTTGAGGAGCTGGAGCGCCGGGTGGAGCTGCCCCATGCCGTGCGGATGCACTGGACCGGCTGCCCCAATGCCTGCGGGCAGCCCTACATGGGGCAGATCGGGCTGATGGGTGCCAAGGCCCGCAAGGACGGCCAGATGGTGGAGGCCGCCAAGATCTTCCTCGGCGGCACCATGGATGCCGAACCGAAGCTCGCTGAGCTGCACGACAAGGGCGTCGCGCTCAGCGATCTGCCGGATGTGCTGGAGCAACTGCTGGTGGAGCGCTTCGGCGCCCGCCGCCGCGAGCCGGCTGCGCCCTGAGGCCGGCCCGGCCCCACACCCGGTTCGGGGCCGGGCGGTGGGCCGGGGCATGGCTCGGCCCCGGATCCAGGCTCGCCAGCACCGCCCGATCCTCCAGGTCATGGCCGCCATAGAGCAGGGCGATCACCCGTTCGGGGTCGATCTCCAGGGCGGCGACTTCCTGCCAGAGCCGTTCAGCCCGGGCCTGGCCGGCCGGGCTGGCCTGGGCTTCGCCGAGCTGGCGCACCAGCAGCCACACCAGCTGCCGCTCCTTTTCCGCCAGGGCCGCCGGGCTGGAGCTGTTGAGCAGCGCCATGGTCCATCTCCCCCATCTCGCCTTTCATCAGTGTTAAGACCTGGCGTGCGAGAACACCAGTTCCGCCCACAAAACGTTGGTTTCCGCCCCGTGACCGCCACGGCTTCACTCCCGTTCGAGCCCGGCGATCTGCCGGCGAGCGGTTCGCCGCAGCGCTGGGCCTGGCTGCAGCAGTTGCGGCGCCTGCCCCAGCTGGAGCTGGAGCCCTGGCTCGCGGGCCTGGAAAGCGGTGCCCTGCAGCCCGAGCCGGATCTGCTGGCGGTGCTGGCCGAGCGCTTCGATCCGGCGGCCCAGCTGCGGCTGCTGCGCTGGTGGCGTCAGCAGCCCCGGCCCCAGCCCGGCTTCCCCGCCCTCGTGCTCACCCAGCGGCATGGGGCCACTGCCGCCTGGCTGCAGGCCCAGCTCGCCCCGGGCCCGGCCGGGCTCGGGGCAGACCTGCCCGAGCAGGTGGCCGCCGCTCTGCTACCCCTGCTCGGCCACCAGCGCCAGCCCGCCACCTGGCCCCTGCTGGCCCGTTGGCTGGCGGCCCCGATCGCCACGCCGCTGCGGCGCGCGGCCCTGGAGGGCCTGGCCCTGGGGCTGCCCGCGTGGCCGGTGGTCCCCCTGGTGGGCACCCTGCGGCGCCTGGCCGGTGACCTGGACCAGCCGCTGGCCTCCACGGCGGTGGATCTGCTGACCCGTCTGCCCAAGGCCCGCGTGGCCCTGCTGCCGCTGCGGCAGCGCCGTCTGGATCCCCAGGTGGAGCGGCGCCTGGAGCGGCGCCTGGCGGCCATCCCCCCCCAGCCCCTGGTGCTGGTGGTGCATGGCCGCAGCGGCGGTGTGCTGCCGCCCGAGCTGGTGCAGCTGGCGGCCGAGCTGGAGCGGCGCCGCGGTGCTCCGGTGCGCCTCCAGGCCCTCACCGCCGCCGCGCCCCCCCCGGCGGCCGAGCTGCTGCGGGTCTCGTCGTCGCTCACCCTGGTGCCCCTGCTGCTTCTGCCCGGGGGGCATGTGCGCCACGACCTGCCGGCGATCGCACGGCACTGGCGCGGCCTGGCCCAGGTGCACCAACGGCCTTTCCTCGGGGCCTGGCCCCGCTGGCAGGCAGCCCTGCACCAGGAGCTGCGGGGCCTGGGCCCCAGCCCGCTGCTGCTGCACCATCCCCTCGACGGGCCGCTGGCGTGTCGCTATCTCCGCCATCTGGAGCAGGCGTGCGGCGCCCGCTGCCTGGCCACTCCATACAGTGCCGACCACCTCGCGGAGCTGCAGCTGACCCTCGCTGCCCCGGCCCTGCCCCTGGCGCTGGCAGCCAACCGGCTCACCGACCAGCTGGCGGAGCAGGTGGGCCCCCCGCTGCTGTTGCGTCCTGCGCTGCGCTCGCTGCTGCTCAACGAACTGGAGGCCCTGCCGTGAACCTGCCTCCCCCATCGGCCAAGGGCACGACTGCGGCCAAGGGCACGGTGTACCTGGTGGGGGCCGGGCCCGGCGATCCCGACCTGCTCACCGTGAAGGCCCAGCGCCTGCTGCAGCAGTGCGATGCCCTGGTTTACGACTCGCTGGTGCCCCGGGAGGTGCTGGCCCTGGTGCCGGAGAGCGCCGAGCGCCATTTCGTGGGCAAGCGCCGCGGCCACCACTCCGTGCCCCAGCCCAGCACCAATGCCGTGCTGGTGGAGCTGGCCGGGCGCTGCCGCTGTGTGGTGCGGCTCAAGGGGGGAGATCCCTTCCTGTTCGGCCGTGGCGGCGAGGAGGCTGCCCATCTCGAGCGCCATGGGGTGCCGGTGGAGGTGGTGCCGGGCGTGACGGCCGGCATCGCCGCTCCCGCCTATGTGGGCATCCCGGTGACCCATCGGCGTGCCGGCAGCTCCGTCACCTTTGTGACCGGCCACGAGGAGATCGACAAGGCCCGTCCCAGCGTCGACTGGCGCGGCCTGGCCCGCTGCAGCGATGGCCTGGTGATCTACATGGGCCTGCACAACCTCCCCCACATCTGCGCGGAGCTGGTCGCCGGAGGGCTGGATCCGGCCACCCCAGCGGCGGCCGTGCAGCAGGGCACGGTGCAGGGTCAGCGCTGGGTGATCGCGGAGCTGGCCCAGCTGGCCGCGGCGGTCCGGGAGGCCGCGCTGGCCTCTCCCTCCATCGTGGTGATCGGCGAAGTGGTGAACCAGCGGGTGGCCAGCTGTGCCCCCCGGCCAGCGGCGGTGACGATGCCGATTCCCTTCTGACCCCGCTGCGGCTGACTCTGTCGATCGGCCCTGGCCGACGTGCTCACTCCAGTTCGAGCACCCCTCGGGTGCGCTCCCGCCGCTGCGCGTCCTGGGCTTCGAACCGGGCCATGCAGTTTCCCTGCGGCACCAGCAGACAGCTCACGTAGTCGGAGGCATCGATCAGGGCGGCGCGGATCGCCTTGGCGGCCGGGGTGCGCTGGCTGGCTGCGCTGTTGCTGCCGAAGTTGAGGGTGCCGGCTGCGCCCACGGCGGCCTGGGCACCCCGGCCCATGTTCGGTGCCGCCCAGAGGGCGACCCCGGCGGCTGGCAGCAGATTGACGCCACTCTCCTGGGCCTCCGCCACGTTGGTGGCCCGGCCCTCCACGGTGCGAGCCCCCACCACCTCGCCGGTCGTGCTGTCGACCACCCGGATGTCGATCGCGACGTAGTCGCGGGTCTCCAGTTGCTGTTTGCTGCTGCCGAACCCCAGCAGCCCGAACCGGCTGCCCGACGTCTTGCTCTCGACGTTGCTGTCGTAGGAGGTCACGGTTCCCAGCACGATGTAGCGGGCACCGCTCATCTGGCCGCGCTGGGCGGCCGTCGGGCCCTTGCGCACGATGCCCAGCTCGGCCAGTTCCTGTTCGGAGAGCACCTCCTTGAGGTTGCGGCGCTCCACCACCTGCAGTTCGCCGGTGGCCTGGAGCTCATTGGCCAGTGCGGCGGCCAGGTCCGTCGCCACGGGTCCCTGCCACCACCAGGTCGTCTGGGTCACGGTGTTCTTGAAATCCGGCACTGAGACCGTGGGGCGGCTCAGGGCCTGGGGGCGGGCCAGGGCCTGCAGGGGACTGCCGAGCAGCGCGCCGAGCAGGGAACTGAGCACCAGCGGGGCCAGCAGCGGCGTCTGGGGTGACGCGAGGGGCTGCCGGCCCGGAAGCAAGGGGAAGAGCCGCATGGCAGGCCCCATGGATGACACCTCAAGCCAAGGATAGACCGCTGTTCAAACTGGCCACCTTTGACGTTGGTTGTGTAGTCACCGTCACGGTTGCAGGGCTGGATGATTCGGTTCACTGACCGCAACCTTTCTGGTGCCGCTTGGCGCCATCTGCCATGTCTGCCGCAGTACCGAGACAGGCGCCGATGTTTGAGCTGATTCCCTACGAAAAATTCCGGGACACGCCGGCAGTACGGTTTTTCGATATCACCGTGGCCGCTTCCAATGCCCGCGATCTGGTCATTCATTCGGGACCGGCAGTGAGCCCGCCGGATGAGGAGAAAACGGGTGCCTGGCAGTTCTATCTCCACCCCCATCAGGAAGACAACCTGCTGGCCCTGCATGGAGGGCGCACGTTCTACCTCGTCAATTTCGGCTGGAATTATCCGTATCACATCGTGCGCCTGGAATCCGGGGGCGACATCCTCCGGATACCCCCGGGTACGTTCCACCGCTCCGTCTCCGATCCGGAGGGATCAGTCGTGCTCAACCAGGCGGTACGCGACCAGGGGGCCAGCGTGGTGCGGGAGTTCCGCGTCTACAACAGCCGCCGGATCCCCCGGCTGTTTGCCACCACCTTCAAGACCGCGCCCCTGCCCAAGCTGCATGGTCTGAACTGGTGAGTTCCGCTCCGGCTCAGGGGCGGCTGATGCAGGCTGTTGTGCTGTGGTGCTGCTCTTTCAGATAGGCGATGAAAGCTTCGAGATCCATGGGTCTGGCGAACAGGTAGCCCTGGCCCCAATCGAATCCGTGCTGGCTCAGCCATGTTCGCTGACCTTCCGTTTCGATCCCTTCGGCGGTGGTGTGCAGGCCCAGGTCCCGCCCCATCTGCTGCATCAGCTCCAGCAGATTGTTGCTGGGTTTCTCGGCGTCATCGAGTCGCCGCACGAAGCTCCCATCGACCTTCAGGGCATGCAGCGGCGTGTTGTGCAGGCGGCTCAGGGAGGAGTAACCGGTGCCGAAGTCGTCGATCGCCACCAGCACGCCGCGCTGCCGCAGGGTCTCAAGGAAGGCCAGCAGCTCCGTCTCGCTGTCCTGCAGCGCCTCCTCGATCAACTCCAGCTGGATCCGCCAGTGCTCGGGTAGGGGTTCACGGCCCAGCAGCTCCAGCAGCTCCTGGCGTTGCAGCGGATCATCCAGCAGCTCGGCGCAGAGGTTGAGGCTCAGCAGCAACGGCTGATCGGGCAGGGCCTCGGCGATCAGGCGGCTGGCCCGGATCGCCTTGCTGATCAGCTGCAGATCCACCCGGGCGGAGAGCCCGGCGCGCCGGGCCGCCGCCAGCACCGTGGCGGCCTGCAGCAGGTGGCCCTTGCCATCCCGCCACCGCACCAGCCCTTCCACCCCCACCACCCCGCCGGTGTGCAGATCCACCAGGGGTTGGAAGAAGGGCTCCAGTTCACCGTCCCGCAGGGCGCGGTGCAGGGCCGCCTCCAGGCTGATGTCCTGCTGGGCCTGGATCCGGGTGGCCAGGTCGATGAAGCTGAAGTGGCTGCCCGGCTGGGCGCGGGCCACCTGCTGGGCGATGGCCGCGTCGGCCAGCAGGGCCTCGGCACTGGCGTAGTTGCCCTTGTAGAGCGCGATCCCGATCGCCACCTGGGAGCTCAGCAGCTGGCCCGCCACCGCGACCGGCTCCCCCAGCTGCTGGGTGATTGCGCCCGCCAGCAGCGCCAGGTCGGCTTCGTTGCTGGCGTAGGGCAGCACGCCGAGCACCTCGTTGTCGCTGAGCCAGGCGCAGTGGGCATCGGCAGGCATCACCTGCTGCAGCCGCAGGGTGCAGGCGTGGCGCCATTGCTCGGCGGCCGCGTTCCCAAGGGTGCTCTGCAGCCGCCTGAGGTCCTTGATGCTGATGCGCAGCACGGCAAAGCAGGGCTGGTGGTCCTGCCCCACCATCAACTCCAGCATGCGCACCACTTCGGTGGCGGGACGCAGGGGAGAGCTGCCGGCCTGGAGACCAGCCTGGTGCAACTGCTGCCGCTGCAGTTCACTGGCCGCCAGCAGTCGGCGCTCGCGCTTGAGCTCCATCAGCTTCACGGTCTGGCGAGCCAGCCGCTGCAGGGCGTCGATCTGGATCGGGTCGAGCCGGTTGGGTGCGGTGTCCACGGCACACAGGCTGCCCAGGCTCATCCCATTGGTCGATACCAGCGGGAAGCCGGCGTAGAAGCGGATGCGGGGCCCATCCACCACCAGCGGGTTGTCGCTGAAGCGGGGATCATCGTGGGTGTCTTCGACGATCAGGGGCTGGCGCTGCAGGATCGTGTGGCCACAGAAGGAAATCGCCCGCGGCGTCTCCTTCGCTTCCATACCGATGCAGCTCTTGAACCACTGGCGGTTCTCATCCACCAGGCTCACGATGCCGATCGGTGTGCCGGCGATCATGCGGGCGAGGTGGCCGATGTCATCGAAGGCTTCCTCGTCGGGGGTGTCCAGCACTCCATACGACTGCAGCTCAGCCAGCCGGGCGCCGTCGTTGGCCGGGATCGGGGCTTCCTGCATCGCCAGCGGGCCGCCCTCAAACCGTAGCCCTCTGATGCAGCGGCTGCATGGCAGCTGCGCGCCCGGATCCCGCTGACTAGCTTCGGGCTCAGGAGCCGTGCTGCCGTGGCTGGTCGGATTGGCACCGGAGCGCCCGGCCGGGCCGCGGCCCGGGTTGCCGTCCTGGCCGCCCTGCTGGGGCTGATCGGCTGTGGCACGCGCCGTCTGCCCACCGTGCGGGTGCCGGTCGCCAGCTGGCCCGGCTATGAATACTTCTACCTGGCCGATCAGCTCGCGCTCGACACCCCGGCCGGGATTCGCATCGCACCGGTCGAATATCCCGACCCCCAGTCGATCGTGCATGCCTACCTGCGGGGCGATCTGTCGCTGGCCCAGCTCACCACCGTGGAAGCTGTGGATCTCTGCAGTCGGGCGCCCCAGCGCTGCCCGGTGGTGGTGCTGGTGCTCGATGAATCGCTGGGCGGTGACCAGCTCGCCGTGCGCCACGGCATCGCCTCGATCGCCGCTCTCCGCGGTCACACCGTGGCGGTGACCTATTCCACCCTGGGACCCTATGTGCTGAACCGCGCCCTGCAGCGCCATGGCCTCCGCTTCAGTGACGTGAAGCTGCGCAACATGCCGCTGGCCCAGATGCCCAGTGCCCTGGCCAGCGGCGAGGTGCAGGCGGCGGTCTTCTTCCCGCCGTTCAGCGACTATGCCGCCCGGGACGGGCAGTCGCGGGTGCTGTTCGACAGCCGTGCCATCCCCGGCGAGATCTTTGATGTGCTCGTGGCGGAGCCCGCCTTTCTGCATCGCCACGGCGCCGTGATGGTGCCCCTGCTGCGGGCCTGGCAGGCGGCCCATCGCCGGGCCCGGGTCGACTCCGCTGCGGCTGTGGCCCTGATGGCCCGGCGTGAGCAACTCAGCCCGGCTGAGTTCCGCAAAGCGGAGCGCGGCCTCCGCTATTTCAGTCTTGAGCAGCAGCGCGACCTGCTCCGCCCCCGAGGGCTGATTGCCACCAACCTCCAGGCGGTGCAGCGGGTGCAGCAGCAACTGGGCCTCAGCCGACCGGACGCGGCCCTGCCGGGGGTGGAGTCCCGGTTTGTGGAGGCGGCGCTGCGATGACCGGGACTGGTGCTGCGCGATGGCGCCCCTGGCGTTGGCCCGCCTGGCTGCCCCTGCTGGTTCTGGCGCCGCTGATCAGTGGCTGCAGCCCCTGGCCCTGGGGCCCGGCGAAGGTACGGCTGGGCATCACCGACTGGCCGGGCTACGAGTACTTCTATCTGGCGCAGGAATGGGAGCTGGCCGAGGGGATTGAGCTGCAGGTGAATCAGCACAGCTCCCTCAAGGACCAGCGCTTTTCCTACGAGCAGGGCGATGTGGATGCGATCACCACCACCCTCACCGAGGCCCTTGCCATCTGTCAGGAGATGCCGCCGCGCTGTCCCCAGCTGGTGCTGGTGCTGGATGAATCGGTCGGAGGTGATCAGCTGATTGCCCAGCGCCGCGTCTCCGACCTGGCGGCCTTGCGTGGGGAGACCGTGGGGCTTGAGCGCAGCGTGCTGGGGGAATACCTGCTGCTGCGGGCCCTGGAAACGGTGGATTTGCGCCTGGGTGATGTGAAGCTGGTGTACGACGGCCCCCGGGCCCTGATCGACCAGTTCCGGGACCGCTCCCTGGCGGCGGTTGTCACCTATCCGCCCTACAGCGACAGCCTGGTGAACGCCGACGCCCACCACCTGCTGTTCAGTTCCAGCCAGCTGCCCGGCGAGGTGGTGGACGTTCTGGCGGTGAGCCCCGCCTTCGCCCGCCACCATCCCCAGCGGGTGGAGGCCCTGGTGGCCACCTGGTGGGCGGCACGGGACCAGGCCCGGCGCCGGCCGGACCAGGCCGTCGCCCTGATGGCCCGCCGCGAAGGGGTGTCGGTGGAGGCCTTCCGCCGTTCTGAGGCACTGCTGCGCTACGTGGAGCCTCGGCTGCAGTGGGACTGGCTCAGGCCTGGAGGACGGCTGGAGACCCGGCTCAAGGCCATGGCCCGGCGCCTGCAGATGGCCGGGCGCCTGCTCCCCACCATGCCCCTGCCCCGGGCAAATCCCCGCTGGGCGCAGGTCACTCCCGGGCCATGAGAGTGCCCGCCCTGCTGCCGGGACGGGTTCGTCGCCGCCTGCTCCTGCTCACGCTGGTGGCGGCCGCGGTCGGTTCGGCCTCGCTGGCGCTGGTCACGGCGGTGCTGGTGCTGGGCTTCACCAGCCGCCAGGCCGAACAGAGTGCCCAGCGGCTGGAGCGGGACTTCACCGCCAGCCTCACCAGTTTTCAGCCCATCTACGACGTGCAGCGCCGCATGCAGCTGGAGGCCGCCGCCGGTCAGCTGCAGCACGCCCTCGTGGTGGATCAGCACGGTCGGGTGATCGCAGCCAGCAACCAGGCCCTGGTGGGCGAATCGCTGCTGGTTCTGGCCAGCCTGGCCAATGCCCGCTCACCCCTCCATTTTCTCGACCACTGCGGCCTCCGGGCCCTCGGCCTGGCCTGCCTGGATCGCAGAAGCAGCCATTTTCAGGGGCCGCTGCCCTGGGTGGGCGGAGAGCATCTGGTGCGGTTCACGCCTGTGCCCCTGGCCCTGGCCGGCAGCGGCACCCTGCCCCAGCACGGCACCTTGATCACCGAGCTCGATCTCCAGCCACTGCTGCAGCAGGCCGGCCTGCTGGCACTGCAGGTGTTTGCCCTGGGCCTGGTGCCCCTCACCCTCACCTGCGCCTGCCTGGTGCTGGTGGTGCGGCAGCGGCTGTTTCCCGAGCTGCTCAACCTGGCCCAGACGGATGCGCTCTCCGGAGTGATGAACCGCCGCGCGTTTCTCGAAGCCGTGGCCTATCGGCTGGAGCAGGTGGCGGGCACCGCCCAGCCCGCAGTGGTGGCCCTGATCGATGTCGACCACTTCAAGCAGGTCAACGACACCTATGGCCATGCTGCCGGCGACGAGGTGATCCGGGCCATCGCCGCTGTGCTGGAGCACGGCGTGCGCCGCAGTGATCTGGTGGGCAGGCTCGGCGGCGATGAATTCGCCCTGTGGCTCGAAGTCTCCGCTCCGCAGGCCCGTCAGTTGCTCGAGCGGTTGCGCAGTCGGGTGGCCGGCCAGCCGATCGTGCTGGCCGACGGGCAGCGCCTGCCGATCACGCTCTCCATCGGGATGGCCACCAGCGGCGGCAGTTTTGGCAATCGGTTGCAGGAGCTGTTGGCCGCGGCCGACGCCAGCTTGTATGTGGCCAAGGACCAGGGCCGCAACCGCGTTGTGGATCTGGAACGTCAGCCGCCGGAAGGCTGGCAGGTGCGTACTGCCTGAATTGCGCGATGTCCCGTTTGTTTCCCCTTCACCAGCCCGTCATCGAGACCGGCCAGCCCCTGGCGCTGCGCCTGCAGGCGATTCACGCCCGCATCGCCGCCATCGCCCCGGCCATCAGTCGCCTCGCCTTTGCCCTCTATCAGCCCCAGAACGACCTGCTCAGCACCTATGTGAGCCATCACTCCACCGGCGAACCCCTCACCTTCTACGACCAGAGGCTCGCCGCGATTCCCTCGCTGCGGGCCCTGCGCGATCAGCGCCAGTGCCGGGTGATCGACGACCTGCGGGAAGAGCTCGCCCCCGCCACGCCCCACAGCCGCTGGCTGCTGGAGCAGGGCTGGCGCTCGTCGTTCACCCTGCCCCTGTTTCAGGGCGAGCGGCTGCAGGGTTTCCTCTTCCTCAACGCCCAGAGCCCGGGCGTCTTCTCCGCCCCCTTGCTCGAGCGGCTGGAGCCCCATCTGGAATTGCTGGAGGCCCTGATTCAGGCGGAGCTCTCCGCCATCGACAGCTTGCGGGCGGCGGTCCGCCTGGCCCTCACGATGACCGGCCTGCGCGATCCGGAAACCGGTGCCCACGTGGAGCGGGTGTCGCTGTACAGCCGGCTGATCGCCATGGAGCTGGGCCGTCGTCGCCAGCTGCCCTCCGATTTCGCCGAAGACATCTATCTGTTCGCGGCGCTGCACGACGTGGGCAAGGTGGGCATCCCCGATCGGATCCTGCTCAAGCCCGGGCCCCTTGACCGCGAGGAGCGCCACACCATGGACAGTCACGTGGTGCGTGGCATCGACCTGGTGGAACAGCTGATCCGCGGCCTGCACCTGGTGGCCGATCCCAAGATGGAGCTGCTGCGGGCCGTGGTGGCCGGCCACCACGAAAAACTCGATGGCAGTGGCTATCCCTGTGGCCTGCAGGCCGAGCAGATCCCCCTGGAGGCCCGCATCGTGGCGGTCGCGGACATCTACGACGCCCTCAGCCAGGCCCGCTCCTACAAGCCGCCGATGCCGGAGGAGCAGGTGCAGCGGATCCTGCACGAGATGGTGGCTGCCGGTCAGATCGATGCCGACTGCGTCAATGTGCTGCTGGCGGCCCGGGAGCAGCGCCAGGCGATCGCCGCCGCCTACCGCGACGAGGGCGCTTCCAGCGGCAGCTGATCCAGGCGGGCCGTTGCTCCGTGTTGCCCAGGCGGTTCCAGGATCTGGGCCTCGATCGACCAGCTGAACGCACTGTCCACCCCCGGTGGTCCGGAGAAGCTGCCGGTGACGGCGGCGGTGAGTTCCGGCTTCGAGGAGGTCGCCAGGGGGATGTAGCGCTCGTCGATCACCCCCATGCCGCTGGGGTCGAAGCCGCGCCAGCCGGCACCGGGCAGATACACCTCTGCCCAGGCGTGCAGGTCGTAGCGCTCCGGCTTCGGCTCCACCAGGTGGTAGCCGCTCACGAACCGCGCCGGCAGCCCCACGCAGCGGCAGGCCTCCACCATCAGCATGGCCAGGTCGCGGCAGGAGCCCACCCGCTCCTTGAGCGTGCGCCCCGCCGGCCAGGCCGGCCCCACGTGCCTCTGGGTGTACTTGACCCTGTCCTGGATGATCTCCACGAGCTGCTGCAGAAACATCAGCGACCGCTGGTCGCTGCCCATCAAGGCCTCCTGGGCCAGGTCCACCGCCGCCGGATCGTGCTGGCCGTTCGGCAGCCATCCCTCCAGCGAGCCCATCAGATCGCCGTTGAGGTGTCCCACCGGGTAGGGGAGCTGGGGGTCGTTCTCCTCGAGGCAGGCCTGCAGCAGGGGGGGTGGCTCGGTTTCCACGTCACTGGTGGCCCGCACCACGAAGCTGTCGGTGCTGCCGCTGAACCGGGCTCGCCAGATCTCGTCTCCGCTGGCGGCCAACAGTGGATAGAGGCGGCTGGGTTCGGGGCTGATCTCCAGGCGGAAGTCCAGCAGCCGCTGGAAGCCATGGCCCCGGGGTTTGAGCCCGAAGCGGTGTGGGCCCAGATGCACCGCGGCGCTGTAGCGGTAGTCGAAGGTGTGGATTACGCGGGCACGCATGTGGAGTCGGCGATGAAGTAGCGCTGCTCGATCAGGCCATGCAGCCGGTTGAGGTCCTGCTGCAGCCCGTCGATGGCCTCATGCAGTCCATCGACGATCAGGGCATCGATGCTGGTGTAGCTCCAGCGTGCCAGGGTGAGGCCGCTGAGGCACTCCAGGGCATCGGGGGCGCCGGGCAGGGATTGGCCGCTCACGATCCGCAGGGTCTCGTGGATACGGTCGAGGCAGTACCGCACCGAGCGGGGGAAGATCGGGTCGAGCAGCAGGAAGGCGGCCACGGCCCGGGGCTCGATCACCTGCTGGCGGGCCTTGCGGAACATCTGATAGGCCCCTGCACTGCGCAGCAGCGAGATCCACTGCAGTTCATCGAGCACCCCGCCCACCTCATCGGGGGAGGGCAGCAGCAGGAAGTACTTCACATCGAGGATGCGAGTGGTCTTGTCGGCCCGCTCCAGCACCCGTCCCAGGCGGCTGAACTGCCAGGCGAGATCCCGGCTGAGGGTGGCATCGGTGATGCCGTAGAAGAGCTGGCAGTCGCGCCGGATCGAGCGCAGCTGTTCCTGGGGTGGCTGGCCCCAGAAGCTGTCGTTGTCCAGCAAGGTCCAGTAGAGGTCGTTGATCTGCTCCCACATCTCGGTGGTGATCACATCGCGGATCTGCCGGGAGTTCTCACGGGCATAGGCGATGCAGTTCACGATGCTGTTCGGGTTGGCCTCGGCGCGCACCAGGAACTCCACCACGTCCTGGGGCCGGCCGGCCGGGTAGAGCTGGTCGAACAGACTGCGATCGCCGCTGGCATCGACCAGGGGCAGCCAGGGCTCGGCGCTGCCCGGTGGGCAGTCGAGCGCCATGGCTTCGCTCACCTCCACGAAGCGGGAGATGTTCTCGGCCCGCTCCACATAGCGGTTGATCCAGTAGAGCGAGTCAGCGACGCGGCTCAGCATGGCTGCTCCCCCACGATCCAGGTGTCCTTGCAGCCGCCGCCCTGGGAGGAGTTCACCACCAGGGATCCACGTCGCAGCGCCACCCGGGTGAGGCCGCCGGGACTCACCCAGGCGCCCTTGCCGCGCAGTACATAGGGCCGCAGGTCCACGTGGCAGGGATACAGCTCCCCCTCGCTGAGCGAGGGCACGGTCGAGAGCTCCAGGGTGGGCTGGGCGATGTAGTTGCGCGGATTGGCCTGAATCCGCTCGGCGAAGGTGGCGATCTCGCTGCTGCTGGCGTGGGGGCCGATCAACATGCCGTAGCCCCCGGCCTCGGCTACGGCCTTCACCACCAGTTCGCTCAGGTGGGAGAGCACGTAGGCCCGATCGTCCTCGCGGGAGCAGAGGTAGGTGGGCACATTGGCGATGATCGGCTCCTCGCCCAGGTAATAGCGGATCATCTCCGGCACGTAGGCGTAGATCAGCTTGTCGTCGGCCACGCCCGTGCCAGGGGCGTTGGCAATCGCCACCCGCCCGGAGCTGTAGGCCCGCATCAGACCTGCCACGCCCAGCATCGAGTCGCTGCGGAACACCTCGGGATCGAGGAAGTCGTCGTCGATGCGGCGGTAGATCACATCCACCGGCTGCAGGCCGCCGGTGCTGCGCATCCAGACCCGCTCGTCGTGGCACACCAGATCACGTCCCTCCACCAGCTGGATCCCCATCTGCTGGGCCAGATAGCTGTGCTCGAAGTAGGCGCTGTTGAACACCCCGGGGGTCAGCAGCACCACCGTGGGATTCTCCGTCCAGGGGGCCAGTTCCCGCAGGGTCTGCAGCAGCCGTGAGGGGTAGTCGTCGATCGGCTGCACGGTGGGCCCCGCGAACAGGCTGGGGAACATCCGTTTCATCACCCGGCGGTTCTCGAGGAAGTAGGCCACGCCGGAGGGGCAGCGCAGGTTGTCTTCGAGCACCCGCCAGGTGCCCTGGCCGTCGCGGATCAGATCCAGGCCGGAGATGTGGCACCACTTGCCCAGCGGCGGCTGGAATCCCTGCAGCTGGGGGCGCCAGCCCTGGGAACTCTCCACATCGGCCCGGGGGATTACCCCGTCGGCCATGATCTTCTGGGGGCCGTACACATCGGCCAGAAACAGGTCGATCGCCTCCAGCCGCTGAACCAGGCCGCGCTCGAGCTGTTGCCAGTCGCCCGTGCTGATCAGCCGGGGCAGGGGATCGAAGGGCAGGATGCGCTCGCCGCCATCGTGGCCACTGCCGTTGAGCCGGAAGGTGGCCCCCAGACGCTTGAGCAGCATGCCGGCAGCGGCATGGTTGCGGTTGAGGGTTTCCAGACCCAGCTGGCCCAGGGAGGAGAGCAGGGGACCCAGGGCGCTGCGGGGTTGGTCGATGGCGCTGAAGTATTCGTCGTAGCCCTTGTTGGGCCTGTAGTCGGTGAACATGACCTGGCCTGCGGTGGCGAGATCATGCAGAGCCGGGCAGGCCTGCCGGGTCACCATTGCTACGGAACGGTCGCTGCGCTCGCCACGGTCCGCGGCCCTGCCTAGGGTGCCGGGGCACGGGGATTGGCGATGGACCCGCAGCAGGTGCCCAGCCTGGGTGAGCCCTGGGATGGCGAGCCCTGGGACCAGGCCTGGCCCGGTCAGCACCGCCGTCTGGAGCCGCGCCTGCCGCTGGGATCCGTGCTGCCGGTGGGTCTGGGGTTGGCGGGCGACGGGGGGCGACAGCACCAGTGGCTGGTGGCGGATGTGCTCGACATCAGCCTGGGGGGCATGGCCCTGGTGATCGATCAGACCCCTGTCCTGGAGCGGGATCAGCCGGTGACCCTGGATGTGAGTGCCCACCCGGATTTCGCCTGCGCCGCCATCCCGGCGGTGCTGCGCTGGTTTGAGGTGGCCCCCCTGGTGATCACCCTCGGCGTGCAGTTCGGGCAGCCGCTGCGGCGGCTGCCCGAACTCAGTCAGAGGAGGAAGTAGCGCTGCGCCATCGGCAGCACCGCGGCCGGTTCGCAGGTGAGCAGTTCGCCGTCCGCGAACACCTCGTAGGTCTGCGGATCCACCTGCACCTGCGGCAGGGCGCTGTTGTTCCTCATCGCCGCCTTGCCGATGCCGCCGCGGGTGTTGAGCACGGGCACGCAGGCCCGCTGCAGCCCCAGCTGGCGGGGCACATCCGCGTCGAGGGCGGCCTGGCTCACGAAGGTGAGGCAGCTGGGTGCGAGGGCCTTGCCGAAGGCGGCGAACATCGGCCGGCCGTGCACCGG
>JBEDAU010000033.1:0-5230 GCA_041177605.1 Cyanobacteriota bacterium
CCACCCAGGTGGACAGCGAGACGGTCTCGTTCGCCACAGGCGCGGTGATTTTCAGTCGTGGTCAGGCGGCCGATGCCATCTACGGCGTACGCCGCGGCATCGTTGAGGTGATCAATCCCAAGGGCGACAAGCTTTGCTATCGCCCCGGCGAGCTGTTCAGCTACGAAGACATCGTCTGGAACGAGGACGTGCGCCACAACGATGCAGTGGCTCGTACGCCTGTCGAGCTGGTGCGGCTGGATCGGCTGCGCTTCCTCAACCTGCTGCACAACCACCCCACCCTGGCGATCCTGCTGATCGGCCAGCAGCACGAACGCCTGCGGGAGCAGCGCTCTAGCGGCACCTGCGCTTACTGAGGCTCGGCCTCAGCTCAGCGATCCAACAGGAACAAGAGGCTGCGCACCACCTTGGCGGCGAGCACGCTGCTCACGCCGGTGGGATCCAGCATCGGAGCCAGTTCCACCACATCGGCCGCCACCAGGTTGTGGTGGCGCAGCTCATCCACTAAGGCGGCGAAATCGCTCCAGAGGAAGCCGCCCGGCTCGGGGGTGCCGGTGCCGGCCATCACGGCTGGATCGAACCAGTCGAGATCCACCGTGAGATAGAGCGGCTGGCCGCGCAGGGGCCGGAGCGCCTCGGCCATGCGTTCGATCGCCACCAGGCGGCCCGTCTGCCGCAGCTCTGCAAATTCCTCGCGGGTGCCGCTGCGGATCGCGATCTGCAGCAGTTGTTGGCTGGGCAGCACCTCCAGGCAGCGGCGCATGGCGCAGGCGTGGCTGTGGTGGGCGCCGAGCCATTCATGGCGCAGGTCGGCGTGGGCATCGAGCTGCACCAGCACCAGCTCGGGGTGTTTGGCAGCCACGGCGGCCACGGCACCGGAGCTGATCGAGTGCTCCCCTCCGAGCATCAAGGGCTTGAGCCCCAGAGCCAGCACGGTTTCAGTGGCCTGCTTCACCGCGGCCACCACCGGCTCCGGTGCGCCGAAGGGAATGTCCACGGCGCCGAGGTCGGCGATGGCGAGCTCCTCCAGGTCGCGATCGAGCTGGGGGCAGTAGCTCTCCAACCCCGAACTCACCTCCCGGATCGCCGCCGGGCCGAAGCGGGTTCCCGGGCGAAAGGAGGTGGTGCCGTCGTAGGGCACGCCGAACAGCCCCACCCGGCAGCCGGCCGGATCGCGCTGGCTGCCCATGTAGATGGCGCCGTCGGTGTCGAACAGGGAGAGGTCGGGCATGGTGGAGGGCATCAGGCGTTGAGGGCCCGCTCGATCGCGGCGGGGATGGCGTCGAAGGCGCCGCGTTGCCAGCGGGGGCTCCAGATCTCACAACCCTCGGCCACGGCAGCGGCGCGGCTGGGATCGGGTTGCAGGTAGCGGCGGCCGTCGGTGGCGGCGAAGGTCCAGCTCCACCAGCCACTCGGATACATCGGCACCCAGCCATACAGCGGATCGGCGTGGCCGAACACCTCGCGGATCACCTTCACGGTGTCGATGTGCACCTGGCGGAAGGCCTCCGGCGATTCGCTCTGGGTGGCGAACACACCACCCGGCTTGAGGATGCGCCGGCACTGCTCAAAGAAGGCGCGGTTGAACAGACCCTCAGCGGGGCCGGCCGGGTCCGATCCGTCCACGATCACCACGTCGTAGCTGGCGTCAGCAGCGTTGGCGGCCCAGGCAATGCCGTCGCCCACGGTGAGGTGGAAGCGGGGATCGCTCCAGCAGCCTCCCCCGATCGAGGGCAGGTGTTGCTGGCTCCACTCCACCACCAGGCCGTCGATCTCCACCATGTCGAGGTGCTGCACGCCGGCGTGACGCAGGCACTCGCGGGCGGTGCCCCCATCGCCGCCACCGATCACCAGCACCCGTTCCACCGAGGCGGCGCTGCAGAGGGCTGGATGCACGATCGATTCGTGGTAGTGCCGCTCCTGGCGCTCGGCGGTCATCCAGCAGCCATCGAGCAGCAGGCCCTTGCCGTAGCGCTCGCTCTCGATGATCGTCACCCGCTGGAAGGGCGACTGCTCTTCGGCGATCACCCGGGCGGCCAGGCCGTAGCGCACGCCCTCGAAGATCTCGTCGATCCAGCCTGGGCTGGCGACAGGCCCACCGGCGGGGGGGGCGGGTTGGCGGCTGCTCTCGGCCATCGGCGCGGCGGGTTCCTGCTCCCAGATTTGCGCACCGCCCCTGTGCCCGCCGTGACAGCCTGAGGTCCAGGAGAGGGGAGAGATGGCTGGAGCCCAGCCCACAGCCGATCTGCAGATCCCCCGGGCGGCCGGCGCTGCGCTGCGGATTCCGACGGCGGAGCTGCGCTGGCGCTTCTCCCGCTCCTCCGGCCCCGGCGGCCAGAACGTGAACACCACCGACTCACGGGTGGAGCTGGTGTTTGACCTGGCCGCCACCCAGGCTCTGGGGCCGGCGCTGAAGGCCCGGGCGCTGCGGCGGCTGGAGGGGCGGTTACTGGAGGGCTGCGTGGTGATCGCTGCCAGCGAACAGCGCTCCCAGTGGCGGAACCGCGTGGCGGCCCAGCAGCGCCTGCTGGAGTTGCTGCAGGAGGCCCTCCAGCCCCCGCCGCCGCAGCGGCGGGCCACCCGGCCCACGCGGGGATCTGTGGAGCGGCGCCTGGCGGCCAAGCGGCAGCGCAGTGCCGTCAAGGGACAGCGGCAGGGGCGGCTGCCGGAGGAGTGAGCCGGGGCTCAGCCGCTCAGGTGATGCTGAGGTGGGCGATACGGCCGGCGCCGGGATCGCTGGGGTTGGCCAGCAGAAGCCGCAGCAGCCAGGCGTCGCCGGGCAGGCGGCTGAGCCGCTCGGGCCACTCCACCGCCAGCAGAGCGCCGAGCTCCCGGGCCTCCTCCTCTTCCTGCGCCAGCAGTTCGTCGGCGGCGGCGGCCTGCTCCAGCCGGTAGAGGTCTAGGTGCACCAGGGCACTGCCGTAGTGCTGGGCCAGGGCGAAGGTGGGGCTGGTGATCGGTTCCTCGATGCCGAGGGCAGCGGCAAGCCCCTGCACCAGGCAGGTCTTGCCGGCGCCCAGATCGCCCTGCAGCAGCAGCATTGGTGGCCCTGCCGAGGTCGCCAGCAGCCGCCCGGCCAGGGCTGCCCCCAATGCCCGGGTGGCGGCGGCATCGGCCAGCGGGTGCTGTTCTGAGATCTGTAGATTGCCCACCTGGCGAGCCCGAAGCCTCGGCGTCTCTGCAGATATTTCTAAGTCTCGACATCCCCAATCCATGGTGGCCTTCCCCGCTGCATCGGCCTCTGCGTCTGCTCTGCAGACCACCAGCACCTATGTGATTGCTGATCTCGGCCTGGCCGACTTCGGCCGCAAGGAGATCGCGATCGCCGAAACCGAAATGCCGGGCCTGATGGCCCTGCGCGAGAAGTACGGCGCTGAGCAGCCCCTCAAGGGCGCCCGCATCGCGGGTTCGCTGCACATGACGATTCAGACCGCCGTTCTGATCGAAACCCTGGTGGCCCTCGGCGCCGAAGTGCGCTGGGCCAGCTGCAACATCTTCTCCACCCAGGACCACGCCGCTGCAGCCATCGCCGCCGCCGGCATTCCTGTGTTCGCCTACAAGGGCGAAACCCTCGATGAGTACTGGGCGTTCACCCACCGCATCCTCGAGTGGGGCGATGGCGGCACCCCCAACATGATCCTCGACGACGGTGGCGATGCCACTGGCCTGGTGATGCTGGGCACCAAGGCCGAGAGCGATCCCTCGGTGCTCGACAACCCCTCCAACGAAGAGGAAACAGCCCTCTTCAACAGCATCCGCCAGAAGCTCGCCGCTCAGCCCGGCTTCTACTCCCGCATCAAGGCCCAGATCCAGGGCGTGACGGAAGAAACCACCACGGGTGTGGCCCGTCTCTATCAGCTGCAGAAGAGCGGTGAGCTGCCCTTCCCGGCGATCAACGTCAACGACTCGGTCACCAAGAGCAAGTTCGACAACCTCTACGGCTGCCGCGAATCGCTGGTGGACAGCATCAAGCGCGCCACCGACGTGATGGTGGCCGGCAAGGTGGCGATGGTCGCGGGCTTCGGCGATGTCGGCAAGGGCTCGGCCGCATCGCTGCGTCAGGCCGGCTGCCGCGTCATGGTCTCGGAGATCGATCCGATCTGCGCCCTGCAGGCCGCGATGGAGGGCTACCGCGTGGTCCGTCTCGATGACGTGGTGCGCGACGTCGACATCTTCGTGACTGCCACCGGTAACTTCCAGGTGATCCGCCACGAGCACCTGATCCAAATGAAGGATCAGGCGATCGTCTGCAACATCGGCCACTTCGACAACGAGATCGATGTGGCGTCGCTGAAGCAATACACCTGGGAGAACATCAAGCCCCAGGTGGATCACATCACCCTGCCCAGCGGCAACAAGATCATCCTGCTGGCTGAGGGCCGTCTGGTGAACCTGGGCTGCGCCACCGGCCACCCCAGCTTCGTGATGAGCAACTCCTTCACCAACCAGGTGCTGGCTCAGATCGAGCTGTTCACCAAGGGTGACCAGTACGAGAAGCAGGTGTACGTGCTGCCCAAGCACCTCGATGAGATGGTGGCCCGCCTCCACCTCGAGAAGATCGGCGCCAAGCTCACCGAGCTCACCGCCGAGCAGGCCGCCTACATCAACGTGCCGGTGGAAGGCCCCTACAAGCTCGACCACTACCGCTACTGATCAACCGGCCGCGGCATCCGGCAGGCGCTGGATGCCGCACAATCACCCCACACACGCACAGGCCGGATGGGACTCGCTGAGTTGGTGCAGCAGCTGCCGCAGCTGATTGGTTCGGCAGTGGAAGCCAACCCCTGGATGGGGTACGGCGCCATCTTCGCGGCGATGTTCCTGGAAAACCTTTTTCCGCCGATCCCCTCAGAGCTGATCATGCCTCTGGGGGGTTTTTATGTGCATCAGGGCCAGCTGGCATTGATCCCGGTGGTGCTCGCCGGCCTGCTCGGCACCGTGCTCGGGGCGCTGCCCTGGTACGGCATTGGCCGCGTGATCAACGAGGAGCGGATCGAGCAGTGGCTGGAACGCCACGGCCGCTGGATCGGCATCAGCGCCCAGGAGTTTCACCGCAGCCGCACCTGGTTCAACCGCTACGGCACGGCACTGGTGTTCTGGGGCCGCCTGGTGCCCGGCATCCGCACCCTGATCTCGGTGCCCGCCGGCATCGAGATGATGCCGCTGGCGCCCTTCCTGATCTGGACCACCGCCGGCAGCCTGATCTGGACCCTGCTGCTCACCCTCGCCG
>JBEDAU010000034.1:0-10054 GCA_041177605.1 Cyanobacteriota bacterium
GCATCGCAGCAAGAAACCAGCCGATCCACCTCGGCAGGCATCGATGGTGCGTTTGGCCAGGAAGCCACAGCACCGGTGCTCAGCACTGCCTGCACCTTCACATCAGCTCCAAACATGTGCGAGAGCGCCCGGAAACGGCCAATGAGCAGCGCATCATCTGCCGGGGTTGTGGTTTTGACGTGAAGGATCCGATCCCTTGTGCCAGAGCGGATGGTGATGCCGTTCCGACGGCGCCACCGTTGGCGCTCAGCTCGCTTCTGGCAGATTTTCGTGCAGTACCTGGCATTCGGCCATGGCGTGCTGAAAGCGGACCCGCAGCACTGGCATGAAAAGTGATGGCCGCCAGAAACAAGGCCATCCGAAAGCCCGCGGTGCGCAGGCAGTAAGGCAGTCATAGTTGGCTTTCCTTGTGGAACCTGACACTGCTGCCAGGTCCCACAACCATAGCCCACCCATGGCCTTGTTCGTCAAGACGATCTAGGCGTCTTCATCCTCGCGCTCTTCTGGCCTGGTCCCCTCGCGCTGCTCCTTCTCCCGCTGCCGCACCTCCTCCGAGACCTTGAGCAGCGGCAGCAGCCGCATCGCCTCCTCCTCCAGGTCGATGTTGATCTCCATCTGTTCCGCAGCCGAAAAGCCACTGCTACGGGAGGTTTCCCGTACGGCAGTGGCCCTGCTGCAGATCAGGCGCCGATCAGAGGCTTCTCTGCTGCACCCTCAGCCGGCCACGGCTGCACCGCATCGGCCAAGGCCAGCAGCTGCGCCCGGTGGCGCATCGTGACTGGGTGGCAGCGGCCCCCATGCGGCGGCTCCGGCACAACCACCTCCACCGCGGCGCGGATCGCTGCAGCGGGATCGGTGGGGTCGGCATCAGCGAGGGCCGCAGCGAAGGCGGCGAGGAGATCGGCGCGGGCGGGGATCTTCACGTCGCCACCCCCCGCCGCACGAGCCGGCCCTCGCCGTCCCAGCACAGCCCGTGCCCTGGGCACTGCCGCACACCGTTGCCCATGTCCCGCCCTGCCGACAACGGGATCTGCCGGTGCGGGCACACGCCGCACGCGGCGCTGGCGTCGGCGTAGGCGTCTTCGAGGGCGGGGATCCATCGAACAAGACGACTGCTCCACTCCGGCGGCTCAGATCGCCGGGCCCTGATGCGGCGCAGCGACAGCACGGCAGCGGCCCAATGGAGTGTTTTATCTGGGTCCCAGTAGGCAGTCAGCGACAGCGGCCGTGCGAGCGCAGTGGCGTCCGCTGATTCTTGGTCGCCTGGGTATTGATGACTGGGAATAGTGATGAAGCGAGTATCGACGTGGATGTGCCACGGAGTAAAGCCGACGATGTCGCGATCTTCGTGAACGGTTCCTATCAAAGGAACATGCGCAATCACGCCGCCTCCTTCATGCCGAAAGTCCGGCCACCGCTTCCCATCCGGATGCGTCGCACAAGGCACCCAGTAGAATCGCCCAGCCACCACGTCAGTGGGTGACGGGTTGGCGGCCAGGAACTCGTCGAACCGGCGCAGGGCCGGAGGCATGGCGTGGGCCATCACGCCACCCCCATCGCCGTGGCGGTCACCAGCGCGATCAGCTGCCGCTTCGCCAGCTTCCGGCGGGTGCCGGCCAGGGCCATCAGCTGGCGCTGGGTGAGCTGCTCCAGGTCGCGCCGCCGGGCGGCGGCCAAGGCAGGCCGGGCCGGGGCCAGGGTGCCTGCCGGGGTGACCCGGGCCGGCTCCACCAGGCGGTGGGAGTACCAGCGCCCAAGGCGCTCGCTCAGGACCGGCAGGGCATCCCACGCGCGGCGGGTGGCACGGCCGGCCAGCAGCAGGGCGACGATCAGCACCTGCAGGCAGGCGATGACCAGGGCCGCAACCTCGGCCCAGTCGATCTCGTGGTAGGCCCAGATCAACCCTCGGGCGATGGTGCCCGTGATGCGGCCGGCGCGGCCGGCAATGGTGATGGTGGTTTCCATGATCTCGATCCCTCCAGGGGAAAGTGGGTGGATGACCCTTGCCGCGGGAACCTCAGCTCAACCGGCGGCAGTGGGTGGTGTGAAGTGCGGTGGGGGCCTTTCACCCCCCTCGTCAGGCACGACGCGACGCCCGCTGGCCTGATGCCATCCACTATAGCCCCTAGTCCACTGAAGCGAGCCCCAGTGGCATACGGAATACAATCCGTCACATGCCCCGCCTCCGTGTCGCCTACGCCCGCGTCTCCACCACCAGCGACGAGCAGCAGCAGGCCTTGCCTGTTCAGCGCAGCCGACTGGAGCGAGAAGGCCCCGATCTCATCCTCGCCGATTCCGAATCCGGCCTATCCATCGATCGGCCCGGCTACCAGGAGCTCCGCAGGCTCGTGGCCGCCGGCACCGTCGGCGAGGTGATCGCCACCGAGTACAGCCGCCTGGGCCGTGACGCCAGAGAGGCCGACGACTTCGTGGCCCTCTGCGACGCCCACAGCACCACCGTCCGCACCCTCGCCGAGGGCATCCAGACGCTCGCCACACCGGAAGGCCTGCTCCTCACCCGTCTCCGCGGCAGCCTCAACCAGGGCGAATCCATGCGCCTCCGCGCCCGGGTGCTGCGCGCGCTGGAGGAAGGCCGCCGTCTCGGCAAACCCATGCGCAAGCCCTGCTGGGGGTATCGCCTCACCCAGGACCGAATGCGCCTCGAACCAGACCCCGAGACCTTCCCAGTCGCTCAGCGGTTCATCACCGCCCTTCGCGCCGCCGGCTGGCGGCTCCAGCGGCCCCTTGCCGACTTCCCGGAGCCCACACCCTTCTCCAGCTGCCGCGGCGTCCGTGCCTGGCTGCTCAACCCCACCCTGCGCGGCGGCATCGGCTACCAGCAGGGCCCCAACCACACCTTCGCCCACATCCTCTGGGAGCAGCACCAGCCGCTGCTCAGCCATGCCGACTTCGACTCCTACCAGGCTGCGGCCGCGGTGAACCAACGCCACTGGGGCCGGAACGCAACGCGCACGGTGCGTGCCCTCACCGGCCTCTGCCGGTGCTCGGAATGCGGCTACAGGATGAAGTACGTCTCCGGTCGGTCCGTCCTCTCCCTTCGCTGCGGCGGGCCCGGCTGCAGCCAGCACTACCGCTCCACTCGTGAGGAACTGATCATCCGCTGGGCACTGCCCGAGCTCACCCGCCAGGCGGCACAGCACTTGGCTCAGCTGGCAACCGCTGATGATTCGCCAGAGGTGCTGGACCTGCAGCGCCAGATCGAGGCCCTGCAGAAGCTCGGCGATCCAGACCTGGAACCCGCGCTCGATGCCAAGCGCGCCAGGCTCTCAGCCCTCACCGCGGCGCCGGCTGCTGATGCCCAGCTCCTCGCCCTGATCCAGACCGCCGGATGGGGTGACGGGCTGAGCTACCAGGAGCTGACACAGGTGTTTCAGCAGCTGATCTCCGAGATTGTGATAGCCAGACAGGCTCCGACAGCGTTACTCCTGCGGCGATCCGCTCGCACTCACGGCGGATGATTGACCGAAGGTCGTTGGCTTGATCGTCGGGCCGTGCCATCCGGGTCTGGATCCGGGAATCATCACCACCATTCAACCATGCGGACGGTGCGGATTCCGGGTCCGGATGCGAGAATGCCCGCGCCTTGCAATGCACGCCGACATGCCCGAGACGATCCCGGTCACGCTCGACGCCACCGAGACCGAAGACCAGCTGGAAGACCAGCTGGAAGACCCCCGCGAAACCCTGTCAGAGGCCATCGAATCGGTCCTTGCCGCTCGGGATTCCGCCGGGCTGACGATGGGCGAAAACCTGGACCTCGCACGCTTCCTGCTCTTCGAGCTCCACATGCACCACGTGGAAACCCTCCAGGACATGGAAACCGCCTTTGAGGCCAGCGACGCTGTGGCCTCGCCCTCGGAGTTCATCGCCTGGGCGGCCGATGCCGAGCGGCTGAGCGCGGCGATCGATGTGCTCAATCAGCTTGACTTCTCAGAGGTCGAGCAGGCAGACGCCACCGACGAGCAGGAATAGGCCTGATCGTGGCCTACGGGCCGCCGGGGGGCTCCTGCAGCTCTTCGGTGGCCTTCTCCAGCAGGTAGGCCGCGAGGTTGCTCGTGCTCCTCCCCTGCCAGTCGGAGACGCGCCGTAGCTTTAGCCACACCGCATGGCTGACCGTAACCGAGATCCGCCGCGGTGCGCGGAATCCATTCTCATCCCTGGCCATCAGACTAGACCTTTAGAGTCATCCCTAGGTCTGATTCACTAACCCAAGCCTGTCTAGGTTCGGGTTACCGCATAGGCAACGCCGTTGAGTAAGGCTGTATCAGCCCTTTGACTGTTGTACGGTATCATCACCGTTGTAACGACCAGTCTCCGCATACGATCTCGCCGGATTTTCGTCCATCCTGCTGTACTTCAGCTGGCCCACCAACATTCCGGGCCAGATCAGCACCGGATGAAGCTGCCGCACGTTTTTAAGCTCAAGCGTCAACACTGATCCATTCCAGCCGGGATCCGCAAACCTCGCCTTGACGTGATCCAATCCTAATTCTTTCAGCGTCGTATCAAGACCCTCGCGACCACGAGAGGATTTAAGGTAGAAATCAGCGCAGACGTCTGTCGGTAGATTGAACTTCTCAGCCGTTTGCGCCAGCAGAAATTGACCGGGCGCCATCCGGTAAGGATATTCCTTGCTATGTTTATGAAATGGGTATGGCACAAACTTTGGCGACTCAGCTGATTCAATCAGCAGCAGCGGTCCCAGTCGCACATCCTGGCTGGCTGGCCCGACCAACATCGGGTCATAGGGAGTGACCATCCGTTCATTCACGCACCGCTGATGGATCTGATGGTCTGCAAGAATGCCCATGAGAAAGACAGAAAGGAAAGTAGGTAGAAGCCTGCTGGGTGTTCACCCGCGGGTCATGATCTCCGGTGTAAGGCACCGTTCCACGCGGCGGCAGCCATGGCATGCCGGCTCGCGCTCCAGAATCTCCCCGTAGCTCAGCTGACCCACCTGCCAACCATGGCCACGCCATGCGGCAAGCGTCTCCAGGCTCGCCGTCTGAGACCACGCATACACGCGGCCGCAGCCGGCAATCGCCGCCAGCACCTTCTCAGCTTGCTGTGGCATTGGCCGTCACCTTCACCTTCTCCCAGCCATGGGTCATCCAGTCATGGCACCGATGCCAGATGCCTTGGCCATCCACTGGAATCAGCTCCGCCACGCCATCAACGACTTCGCCAATCGCATACAAGTGCCCTTTGCGACTGCGCCAATGTTCGCCACTGCGAAACACCTTCGCATCTTTCATTCGCTCAATCCTCGTGCTGGTTGGGTTTTCCTGAACGCCTGCATCCCATCACCACAGCAGGCCAATGGCGGCCGGCGATGGCATGCAAGCGACGGTTCACTCTATCCGCATCCGGATCAGAACGGAACCCCTTCCGGACGCAGGTTGGCCGCTGGCTCCGGCTGTCGTGATGGTGCCGGCCGGCGGCTCCGCTCCCATGCGGCAGGCTGCTCACCACCTCCACCGCTCTGCTCCTGACCGCGTGGTCGGCCCAGCAGCTCCAGGAACCCCACCTTCACCACCGGCTTCTCACGCTTCTCGCCCTGCTGCGTCTGCCAGCGGGCCATCCGCAACGACCCGACGACGGCAACCTGGCTGCCCTTGTCCAGGTACGCCTCCGCGACATCAGCCTGCTTCCCCCACGCCTCGCAGGTGAACCAGTCAGGTTCGCTCTCCTGCACATTGCTGCCGGTGGGCCGCTGCACGGCAAGCCGGAATTCGGCCACCTTCGTGTTGTCCCGTTGCGTGAAGCGCACTTCTGGCTTGGCACCCACGTGACCGGTCAGCGTGATCTGGTTCATGGCGGTCTGGATCTGGATTCGGTGGAACGGTCGGCGATGCGCATCGCCAGAGGCCCTCAGCAGCCCCGAGAAGGCGCAAGCAGGGCCCCCTCAGGCACTGCTCACGCCCACAGCCCCCTTCCAGCCCTATCCAAGCGCTTCCAGCATCCCCTCGCCGCTCGCAGGCCATCCCTCACGCCAGCGGCACAGCCCCATCGCATCCACCCACGCGATCGTCGCCGCATCCGCATCCACCATCATCAGCTCGATCTGGCGGCCAGGCACCGCCCAGATCACAAACGCCCGCGACACCAGTTCACCACACGAGTCCGACAACGCCAGCAGCACCGCTCCAAGCTCTGCTGCCACCGCATCAGGCAGCAGCAGCTCACGCGGGTTCGTCTGGATCACCGCCACGCCCAGGTCACCGCCATCGACGAACCGGACCAGCAGGTCTGCCGTCGCACCGATCGGTGCCACCGGATCGGCCACATGCACCGGCGCCGCCAGCACCTCCAGCCGGCTCCAGAACGGGTGCTTCACCAGCGCTTCCGCCACCGCCCGTTCCTCCGCTAGCCATCCCTCTGCCTTCCCCGCATCCCACCCAGGGCCATGCCCTGCCACACGGCGCGCATGCGCAGCGCACGCACCGCGGATCCTGTTCAGCCGCGGCGGCAGCGGCCGTTCCGTCGGATACGCCACCTCGATCATCCGCTGCGCTGCCCTCGCACTGCCTCCCCGGGTCAGCTGGTACCGCCCCGTCGCCGGATCTGGCTTGGCCATCGCTGGCACGCCCCACCCTGGCAGTTCCTGCCGAGTCACTTCTGCCACCACGCTTCACCTCCCTCGTCCGACGACGCCTCAAACCGGCTCCAGCCGTTCCCGCCGGCCGTCACCACCTCCACAGGGCTCACCGCCTCCACCACAGCCATCGCCGGTGCGCATCCGGACTCGGATGGCCCACTCTCGCCCATCCCCTCCACGCCGGCCGCCTTCACCATCGCCGCCCATGCCTCCGGCTCACGCTGGGCCCACGCCACCGCCCGCGCCACCCACGGTTCTGCATCACCGGCTTTGAGCGCACCAGCAAGATCAGCAGGATCACGCCGCAGCACCTCCAGCCACTGCGGCCGCGTGCTGCGCCATCGCTCCGCACCACGCACGCTGCGCGCCAGCACTCCCGCCAGCGTTCCCCCCAGATCTCGATTCACCATGCGCCGGCCCGTGCCGATCGCACCCAGGGTGCTCAGCACCCCTGCGCCCTCCCCCGCTTCACCCGCCAGCAGCCGACCACCATCCGCCGCACGGAACACCTGCCCCGCCTGGTGCGTCTCCCCCTGATGGAACACCTCCGGCTGCTCCATCCGCTCCACCAACCCTGGCTTCAGGCCATCGGCCACCGACACCGCGCCATCTCGCTCCCGGTACAGGTACCGCAGCAGCCCGATGTGCGGTGCATCCTCACGCCGCGGGTTCGGGTCCAGCAGCCGCTGGCTCACCGCGTACCGCAGGTGCTCAATCCCCAGCTCGGCCTTCGCGCGTGCCGGAAACGTGATCCACATCATCGCCACCGCCTCTGCACTCAGCGCTTTGCCATAAGGCAGCAATTCGCCAAGCAATGCCATCGTCGCCGAAAAATCAGTTGCTTCAATCATTGGAATTTTGCAAGGAAACTTTTACGGCTATCCGTTGACGTCACTTCCGGTCTGCCCTCAATCCGGCCGATCAGCTCCACCGCCTCCCGCACCCGATCGCCAACCGGCGGCCGGTGGTACCCGCCACCGCCACGGCCAGTCTTCGGCGCATGGATCCCCTGGTATCCGCCCATCACCGCACTCTCCAGCGCTTCCTGCCGATCCCCTGGGCTCATCCCCAGCAGCCGCTTGCACGCCAGCTCAAACGCCGCTCGCGTCCGGCTTCGCGCCGGCTTCACCTCCCACCACCTGGCGAAGAGCTCGGCCACCTCAAGCAGCGCCGCCGGCAGCGCGCCGGGAGGAACGACCTTCCCAGCGAAGGGATCCCTCACCGCCTGATTGACACGCGGTCGAGCCGGCTTCCTCGCGCCTGGCTGTTCTGGGTCCGGATCTGGAACCGCGGCAGCGGAGCGGTCCCCGCCCCCCTGGGGGGGCTTTAGGGGGGTGGCTGTTGAGGCTGTTCTCTTGTTAGAGGGTTCTTGTTCTATTGGTTCTTGTTCCCCCCCCCCGTTTGGGGGAGGGGTACCCCTCCCCTGTTTGGGGGAGGGGTGTACCCCCCCGTTTGGGGGAGGGGTCGTCGGTCTGCAACCCTCGATCTCGTCGTCCCGATCCGGCCGTTCCAACCGCACCTTGTACACCGGTGTCCGCCCAGGCCTCGCGATCCGACGGATCCAGCCCTCGGCACCAAGCCACCCGATCGCCTCCCGCACCGCCTCGTCCTTCATCCCGCACTCGCGGGCCAAGGTCGCGATCGACGGCCACGCCGAATCCGCAGTCCCGGCGTGGTGCCACAGCCACAGGTACACAAACAACGTGCCCTTTCGCGTTGTGGTGCTCTCCAGCAATTCAATCGGCGCCTGCGCAAACTGACTCCGCATGAGCTTCGCCATCAGCTCATGCCCTCCGCCTTGCGGTTTGTCCGTGTCTGCATGTAGAATCCTCGTTGCATGTGTTCAGAATCAAGGGAGGTTTGGGTGTCACCAGCCTCCCTTTTTTTTGCGCTCGTCGTCTCAGCCCTGAGCTTTCCCGCTTGCCTTCCAACCACGGGTCAGCGCATGCGCCAACCCGCAGCCGTCCAGCGGTCGAAGGGAACACCGGCAGGGCACCGGCGGCGATCCGCGCATGGATCTTACCGGTTCGGTCCAGGTCTGGATCACCGCCCAGGCACTAACATCGGACCTAACATGAAAACCACTGCGCCGCAATGGTTCTCGGCGGACCCCGTCCAAAATGTTAGTGTCCGGACCTAAACCCCCCTAACATCGGACCTAACATCGACCAAACATCCCCTTGATCCGCGAGTTCTGGGAACGGCGGCCCCAAGAAACCGCGATCGCCTACGAGCGTTTCCGCTACTACCTCAGCCTCGCCCCCGAGACACGCTCCTTCAACGCCGTCGCCAAGCGGTTTCGGGTCACGCTGCCCACCATCGCCGTTATCGCGAAGAAGCACCAATGGCGGGAACGGGCTTCCTCCTACGACCGCCGGACCGGTGAAAGCACCGTTGCGGTCGCGACCGAGGCGACGATCGCCGAGGCCCTCAGCCAGCTCAACAAGGTGGATGAGCAGGGCGAGTCACCAGCCGGCAGGGCCCTGGAGGAGTACCGGCAGGAGGTGGAACGGCTGGGCCGGCAGCAGATGGACCTGGCGAAGCGGCTGACGAAGGCGGCGATCGACCACAGCAAGAACCTGGAGTGGTCGATTGAGCGGGTGACGAAGCACCGGCAGGGAGAGGAGGAGATCGAGCCGCGGCTGTTGGTGGGCCTGCACGAGGCGATCGAGAAGACGGCCAAGACGCTGGCGACGCTGACGACGGCCTCGACGATGGCGATGGGGACGGGCCAGGAGGCGTGGGGCCGGGCCATTGCGGTGGATCGGATGCTGCTGGAGTTTCGCCGGCTGATCGAGGTGGAGGCGCAGGCGCAGTCGGAGGGCGTTTTGCCAGTGGATGTGCGGTGTGAAGAATCCGCGAGTGGAGGGTAGCGGTCGGGGAGTTGTGGGTATAGACTCGGATGCAGGGGTGGAATGTTCCGCCGGTTACTGCAGTTCCTGAAGGGGGAGCTGTGGTGATCGCCGCCGCCCTGTTTTTTCACAACCCAACCAGCACGGAGTACGAAATGAGCAACGATGATGCGAAGGGCTTCAGGGCGTCTGAAAGCGATTGGGAGGACGTCATACGTCGCTCCGAGTCGCCCTTGGGCGAATGGGAGCGCACCATCCGCGAACTCCGCGACCGAGTGAAGTTGCTGGAAACGGGTTCATACATGCTTCGGAATAGCGTAAATGCCTATACAAGGCGACTGGGTGCACTGGAGGCCGTCAACCGCGCGGAGGCCTATCTTCTGCTCCGAGCTCGCACCATGCAGCAGCCGGCCGATGCGCCGAGCGATGAGGAGTTGTGGGAGCTGCGCAGGGAGAGAATGGAGAAGGCGTGTCCAGGAGCTAAGTGGCCGTGCCATCAGGAAATCAGACATCCATGGGACCAGGCGATGATCACCGGGAACCGCGCCCTGTTTGATGCCGGCGTCGCCTGGGCCACCGCCCG
>JBEDAU010000035.1:0-10285 GCA_041177605.1 Cyanobacteriota bacterium
GGCTTGCTGGCCAGGCACTGGGCCGCACCCTGCTGGCCCAGCACGAACGGCAGCGGGTTGAAGGCCACCGCGTTCTGCAGAAACACCGCCCAGCTCGGCGTGATCGCGAAGTCGTGCAGGAAGGCGAAGCCCGCAAAGCTGTCGCGGCGCTCGGCCAGCAGCTCACCGCTGGCCAGGTCGAACTCCATCAGCCGGATCGTGCTGCGCGGGCCGGTTTTGACGCCGAAGGTCACCATCCGGGGCTCGCCGTGGTGCCCTGGATCGAAGCGCGGGTGGGCGCTGAAGGCCTCGCCAGGCTTGAGCAACCCCTCCAGACGCGAAAGGCCGCGGGTCTCCAGCGTGTCGGGATCGAGGGCGTGGGGCTCGGCCGCCTCCCAGAGGGCCAGCAGCTGGTCGCCCAGACGCACCACATGGGTGTTGGCGATGTTCTTCAGCCGCAGGTCGAAGGCATTGGCCAGCACGCCCCCGGGCTTCTGGGTGCCGAACACGCCCCGATACACAAACCGGCCGGCCCGCTCCTCCGCCTGCCAGCCCTCGGTGCACACGAAGCGGTTGCTGAGCCGCACCCCCTCAGGGCCGAAGCGCAGGGCCGTGATCATGCCATCGCCATCAAACGGATGGTGCACCCACTGGCCGCCGCGCTCCAGCCGGCCCGGGCCGTTGCGGTAGAGGGTGCCCAGCAGCTCAGGCGGCAGGATGCCGCGCGCCGGCGCCAGGGGCACAGCGCTGAGTTCCACCTCCACGTTGCGGAAGGCGCTGGCCCAGTCGGCACGGTCGTAGGTGAGGGTCATGCCGAGGCTGCCGGCTGGGCGCTGGCGAACTGGGTCGAAAATAGGCAGGCGTAGCGGCCGCCGCGGGCCAGCAGCTCGCTGTGGCGGCCCGACTCCACCAGCCGGCCCGCCTCGATCACACAGATCCGATCGGCGTTCACCACGGTGGAGAGGCGGTGGGCCACCACCAGGGTGGTGCGGTTCTGCATCAGCCGATCGAGGGCCTCCTGCACCACCTGCTCGGAGGCCGAATCGAGCGCCGAGGTGGCCTCATCTAAAAACAGAATGGGGGCGTTCTTGATCAGGGCGCGGGCGATCGCCAGCCGCTGGCGCTGGCCGCCGGAGAGCATGGTGCCGTTCTCGCCGATCAGGGTGTCGTAGCCCTGGGGCAGCTCGCTGATGAAGCCGTGGGCATTGGCGGCCCGGGCGGCCGCCTCGATCGCCTCGGGGCTGGCATCGGCGTGGCCATAGGCGATGTTGCTGGCCACCGTGTCGTTGAACAGGAAGGTGTTCTGATCCACCACCGAGATCAGAGCGCGCAGATCGGCCAGGGCCAGCTGGCGGATGTCGAGCCCATCCAGCGTGATGGTGCCGGCCTGGGGTTCATAGAAGCGACAGAACAGATCGATGATCGTGCTCTTGCCGCCGCCGCTGGGGCCCACCAGGGCCACGGTGCTGCCGCAGGGCAGCTCCAGATCGAGGTGATCGATCACCGGCTCCTCGCCGTAGGCAAAGCACACCCCCTGGGCTTTCAGACCCAGGTGGAAGCCCGGCAGACGCTGTGGCTGGGGCGGATCCACCGGATCGGAGGGCGTGTCGAGAATCGCGAACAGCTCTTCAGCCGCCGAGAGCCCCTGCTGCAGGGTGGCGTTGGCTTTGGCCAGGCCCTTGAACGGGGCATAGCAGAGGTAGAGAGAGGTGAGGAAGGCGAAGAAGCTGCCGGTGGTGCGGCTGCCGGCGATCACCGCCTCGCCGCCATACACCAGCACCGCACTGAAGCCCAGGGCGCCGATCAGCTCCATCAGCGGCTGGTTGGCCAGCTTGGCGCGGGTGGTGCGCAGGGCCGAGGCCAGCACCGACTGGTTCTCCACCTGGAAGCGCTGCAGCTCGTAGGCCTGCATGCCGAAGATCTTCACCACCCGCGAGCCCACCAGCGCCTCCTGCAGGTAGGCGCCCAGCTGGGCCAGGCGGGTCTGGCCCTGGCGCGAGTGGCGACGCACCTTCTTCGAGGAACGCAGCACGGGCCAGACGCCCAGAGGAAAGAGGATGAAGGCGATCAGCGACAGCAGCCAGTCCTGGTAAAAAGCCACCAGCACCAGGGCCACCAGGGTGAGGCCGTCCTTGACCAGGTTGGAGAGGCCATCCACCAGGCCGCTCTTCACCAGATTCACATCGCTGAGCACCCGCGACACCAGCACCGTGGAGGGGTGGCGGTCGACATAGGCCTGGGGCAGCTCCAGCACCTTGGCCGCCAGGTCGGCCCTCAGATCCGTGGTGATCCGCTGGCCCACCGATTCGGTGAGGTAGCCGCCCAGATACTGCGACACCGCCCGCAGGGCGATCACTCCCACGATCACCAGCGGCGCCAGATAAAGGCGGCTGCGGTCGTTGGCCGGCAGGATGTCGTCAAACAGGAAGCGAATCACCAGCGGCACAAAGCCGGTGGTGGCCCCGTAGAGCACGTTGAACAGCAGCGCCAGGCTGAACAGCGGCCAGAGGTAGCGCCGGCCGTAGGCCAGAAAGCGGCGATGCAGCGGCCGGGTCATGGCAACAGTTCGAGCAGCAGATCGGCGGCCCGCTGGGAAGCGCCGGCGGGGCCCATCTTCGAGCGCAGCTCCGCCACGGCCCCATCCACCTGGGCCCGGCGGGCCTGCAGCGCCTGCACGGCCCGCACCAGGGCCGCCGGCCGCACGGCACGCTGCACCAGTTCCGGAAACGCGGGCCGACCCAGCACCACGTTGGGCAACCCCATGGTGCGACGACCGATCACCAGCCGGGCCAGCAGATAGGTGAACCAGGAGAAGCGGTAGACGATCACCGGCGGACAGCCCAGCAGCGCCGCCTCCAGGGTGGCGGTCCCGGAAGCGATCAGGCCGGCATCGGCGGCCGCCAGCAGGTTGTAGGTGTCGCCGCTGATCAGCGGCACCGGCAAGGGCCCTCCCGCCACCTGCTCGAGGTAGTCCTGATCCACGGTGGGGGCCTGCAGCAGGGCCACCTGCCAGCCCTGGGCCTGGAGCTGCCGGGCCGCCTGCAGCAGATCGGGCAGCAGCAGACGCACCTCGCTGCGGCGGCTGCCGGGCATCAGGGCCAGCAGGGGCTGCCGGTCGGAGAACCCATGGCGGCGGCGGGTGACGGCACGGCCCGCACTCACCCTCAGGCCATCGAGCAGCGGGTGGCCCACATAGTGCGCGAAGCGGCGCCCATGGGCGTTGAAGATCGGCTCTTCAAAGGGAAAGATCACCGCCAGCCGGTCGATGAAACCAGCCATGCGCCGCGCCCGGCCCTGCCCCCAGGCCCACACCTGGGGAGCGATGTAGAAGAACACCGGGATGCCGCGTCGGTGGGCTTCTCGCGCCACCATCTGGTTGAAGCCGGGGTAATCGACCAGCACCACCCCGTCGGGGCGGTGCTGGTCCATCTCCCGCTTGAGCTGGCGCATCACCCGCCAGTGGCGCGGGATGCTGCCGATGATTTCCACCAGCCCGGCTGCTGAGAGCTGGTTCACATCGGCCATCAGCTCCATGCCAGCTGCCCGCAGCTGGGCACCACCCACCCCCACCACGCGAGCCGCGGGGCAGCGACGCCGAAGCGCCTGCAGCAGATGGCCGGCGTGGAGGTCGCCGGAGGCCTCGCCGGCCACCAGCAGGATGCGCAGCGCTCGGGCGGTGGGATCAGCCATCAGCGGCTCCGGTCAGCTGCCCCAGCACCGCCTCGACCACTGCGGTGACCCCGTGCGGATCCAGGACCAGGGGCAGGGGGCGCACCCGCTGGCGCCAGCTTGCAGGCAGGCGCTGCCAGTCTTTGACGGTGGTCACCAGGGTGGCGTGGAGGGCATCGGCACGCTGCTGCAGGCACTCCAGCTCTCGCTGAGCATAGGGATGGTGGTCGGGGAAGGCCTGGCGATCGACCAGTCGCAGGTCGGCCCGCTCCAGGGCGGCAAAGAACTTGGCCGGCAGGCCGATGCCGCAGAAGGCCAGGAGCGGCTGAGCGACCAGGTCGGGGGGCGGCTCGACCCAGCTGGCCAGGGGCAGCCAGGGTCTGGTCGCGGGCCAGCACTCCGGCGGCCGCGGTCGAACCTGGGGAGCACAGCCCGTCAGCACCAGCAGGTCGGCACGGCCCAGATTGGGAGCCTCCTCCCGCAGGGGACCGGCCGGGAACACCAGGCCATTGCCGAGACCGTGGCCCTGATCCAGCACGCTGATGTCGCAGTCACGGGCCAGCCGCCAGTGCTGCAGTCCGTCGTCGAGCAGCAGCAGCGTGGCGCCGGCGGCAATGGCGGCCCGGCCGGAGGCCAGCCGATCTCGCCCCACCCACACCTGGACTCCGGGCAGGTGGTGGCAATACTCCAGGGCCTCATCGCCCACAGCCGAGGCGGCCTGCTCCGGATGAACGGCACAGGGGGCCTGGTGGACGCTGCCGTAGCCCCGCAGCAGCACCGCCACCCGCCAGCCACGCCCCTGCAGCTCCCGCACCAGGGCGATCGCCAGCGGGGTTTTGCCCGTGCCCCCCAGGGTGATGTTGCCCACCGACACCACCGGCACCGGCAACCGCAGCGGCCTGGAGCAGCGCCGGTGCCAGCCCACGGCCTGTCCGTAGAGCCAGCCGAGGGGCTGCAGCAGACAGGCCAGAGGGCCAGGCCGGCGGCGGTACCAGAAGCGAGGCGTGGCCAGCAGCATCACAGCTCAGCCAGCCCCGGCGCTGGCATGGCCAGCTCGGCACGGATGTGCTGGGCGATCCAGCCGCTGGGGCCCGGCAACGCCGGGGGGCAGCCGGGATTGCCGCCTTGCCAGACCGGATGGTCGGCCACCGCCTGCCAGAGCCGCTCGACAGTGGCGTGCTGCTGCAACCAGCCGCAGGCGGCCAGCTCGTCGCAGAGTTCGGCGAAGTTGGCCATGTCGGGGCCGCACAGCACCGGCCGGCCAAGCCGCAGCGGCTCCAGTGGGTTGTGACCGCCGATGGGGCTGCGGCCGGCGCCAAGGCTTCCCCCCATCACCACCAGCCGCGCCGCGGCGATCCAGGCGCCCATGTCACCGATGTGGTCCACCACCACCGCATCCAGGCCGGCTGGCGGCGCCGGCCCCTCGCTGCCGGGGATCAGACGGGACCAGCAGCGCACCTGCAGGCCGTGCCGCGCAGCGAGTGCCGCCACCTCCTCAGCACGCTGCGGATGGCGCGGCACGAGCAGCAGGGCCAGATTGCGAATCTGGCGACGCAGGGCCGGATAGGCCGTGACCAGGAGTTTTTCCTCCCCGCCATGGCTGCTGGCCAGCAGCAGCACGGGCCGGTCGGCGAAGGTCGCCTGCAGGCTGGCCACCATCGCCCCATCGACCGGCAGCGGCTCAGCATCCCGCTTGGTGGAGCCCACCGCCCGTACCGCTCGAGCTCCGAGGCGGCTGAAGCGCTCACCATCCCGCTGCGACTGAGCCAGAACCAGCCGGAACCGGGCCAGCAGCCAGCGGGAATACCAGGGCCAGCGGCTGTGCCCCCGAAACGAGCGCTCGCTCATGCGGGCATTGATCAGCAGCGGCCGAGGCATGGCATGGATGAGCTCCGGCCAGAGCTCGGCCTCGGCCAGCACGCCCAGATCGGGACGCCACCGGTGGCGAAACAGGGCAAAAAAGCAGGGATGGTCGAGGGGCACGTACTGATGGATCACGCCCCGGGGCAGGCGCTGGGCCGCCAACCGGGCTGCGGTGCAGGTGACAGTGGTGATCAGCACGGCCGGAGCCGGGTCAGTGTGGGCCTCGGCGTCGCTGGCCGATCGGCACAGCACCTGGAGCAGGGGCACCAGGCTGTTGAGCTCGCCCACGCTGGCGGCATGCAGCCAAACCAGAGGTCCCGCTGGCCGGCGCCGCCGGCTCCAGCCCAGCCGCTCCAACACCCGGCGCGGATCCTCCTTGCCCTGCACCAGCCGCATGGCCAGCAGCAGGAGCAGCACCGGGGTCAACGCCAGCGCCAGCAGCCGGTAGCCCAGCAGCATCGCGGCAGTCACGCCGATGGCCCTGGCATCAAGGCGCGTCGAGCCTGCTCCTCAGCCGCATCGAGGGCAACCGCCAGGGCGTGCTGCGCCTCAGCCTGGTCTCCATGCCGATCCAGATAAATCGGCGCAGCCAGGCGCACCACAAGCTGCCCGAAGGGCAGGGGCACCACCGTGCCATCCCAGGAACGCAGGCGATGCTGCCTGGAGCCCCCCACGGCAACCGGCACCACGGCACAGCCCGACTGGCATGCCAGCTGGATCACCCCGGGCTTGACCTGCCGGGCCGGCCCCTTGGGCCCGTCGGGGGTGAGGCAGACAGGCTGCCCCCGCCTGAGGCTGCGCAACAACTGGCGGTAGGCCTTCATCCCTCCACGGGTGGATGACCCCTCCACCAGCTCCACACCCAGCCAACGAGCCGCGACCCCCGCAATCCGGGCATCGCGATGGCTGCTCACCAGCACAGCCAGCGGGCTGCGGCCATAGGGGCGCAGCAACGGCATGAAAAAGAGATGGCAGTGCCAGAGCACATAGATCACCGGCACCTTCCGCCCATGCACAAGCTGGTCAACAGCCGGGTCCGCTTGCCACCGAACGGCGGAGCTGACCATCACCACCCTGTAATACAGAGCCAGGAGCAGCCCGGCCAGATCATTCAACAGCGCGTTGTTGAGCAGCTTGCGCTTCTTGGCCACCAGCTCACGACAGGCGAAGGAGCATCAACAAAAAGCCCCATGGGCCGGAAACCAACCCATTGGGGAGTCAAGAAACGATGGGGCCCAAACCTGGCCAGTGGATTCGGCCTGATCAGGCCGAACCCACACCCACGTAAGAGCCGTAGAAGAAGAGGCCGACCACGAAAATCACAGCCATGCCGCCAGCCGTGGCCACAAGCCAGAGGGGCAGCACACCTTCGGTCCAGCGGGAGCGCCAGGCAACGGCCGGACGACCATCGGGAAGACGGTCGGGAATACGGCCGTCGGGGAGATTCGACTTCTTGCCGCTCATCAGGGTCCTCCGGATCAGTTGAAGAAGTAACTGGAGAAGAGCACACCGGTCACAAAGACCAGCAGCAGACCCAGGTACAGACTGGTGCGGTTGAGCTCAACCGGCAGGTTGTTGGGATTGGGGTTGCGCTGCATGGTCAACGACGGATGAACTGCATGGCGGCCAGAGCGCCGAGGAAGAACACCGTGGGAATGCCCAAGGCATGCACGGACAGCCAGCGCACCGTGAAGATCGGGTAATTGCGCGGCGTGGTGGGGGCAGGAATTTGGGTCATCGGTTATTGCAGGCGCAGGTCGAGTTGGCTCTTGCCCTCATAGCGCTGACTCACGACGGGAGCCTTGGACTCCTGGGCCTGGAAGTAAGCGTCGGGGCGAGGGGTACCGAAGGCGTCGTAGGCAAGGCCCGTAGACACGAACAGGAACCCAGCCAGGAAGATTGCCGGCAGGGTGACGGCATGGATCACCCAGTAACGGATGCTCGTGATGATTTCAAAGAACGGGCGTTCACCCGTGGAGCCGGCAGCCATGGCACCAAGCGTTCAGCTGCCAGATCCTAGGGGGCCACTGGCGCCCGTCGGGATTGCCCGGCGGGCTTGGTTACAGAAGTTGGCCGGCAGGGCCGAAACCCCTGGGCCGGGCGGCCTGCTCAGCCCACCCAGCGCAGCAGGGACCCCCGCTCACCGAGCACGAAGCCCTTGTCGGCCGAGGGGAAGACGATCCGGGTGAAGTTGGAGGGTTGCTGGGCACCGACCAGGTCCTTCTGCCAGCTCTTGCCACCATCGGCGCTCACCAGCAGGGTGCCGCTGCCACCCGCGGTCCAGATCTCACCCCGCGGATCCCAGGCCAGGTCGAGATAGCCGTAGCCGTTGGTGATCGGAATCACCGGCTTGCTCCACTGCTCTGGATCGGCGGCATCGGGGTTGAAGCGGAGCTGGGCCCCCCGCGCCACCATCCAGAGCGCCCCATCGGGCTGGAAGCCCATGGCCTGCAGTCTCTGACTGCTCACCCGCTGGTGGACCTGCCAGGTGGGTTCACCCGGGTTCCAGGTCGAGAAGAAATTGCCCAGGCTGCTCACGCTCACATAGCGGCCATCCGGGCTGCGGCGCAGCTCCCGCACCGCACCGGCCGCATCGGTCACCAGGGCCCGCCAGCTGCGGCCCCCATCGGCGGTCGCATACACGGCACCCACGGTGGTGGCCAATTCGGCGCGCCCCTCCCCAAGGGCCGTGACCAGGTAGGGCTCACCCGGCAGCTTCGTGTCCAGGAACAGGCGGGTCCAGTTGCGCCCACCATCGGTGCTGTGCAGCATCAGACCAGGCTGGCCGGCGATCCAGCCCTCCTGACCCTTGAAATCGACGCTGATCAGGCGGAAGTTCTCATCGGCCGGCAGATCGAGGCTCCGCTCCTCCCAGCTGGCACCACCGTCGCCGGTTTCCAGGATCAGGCGATTGCTGCCCACCAGAAAGCCGTGGCTGGCGTCTGTGAAGGCCACGGCCAGGGGACTGGAGCGGGTGTTGAGATCCACCGGCTGCCAGGGACTGGCTGCGGCACTGGGCAGGCCCGTGGTGACGCACCCACCGAGGCCGAGGCCCAGCGCCAGCACCAGCAGGAGATTCACCAGAGCCGCCGGGCGCCAGGCCCGGGCCAGGGTGGTGAGACGGAGAAGAGGGGTCCGGATCATCGGGTGGGGCGAGCGGGGCTCAGCGGAGGGAATAGAGGGAGAGGAAGAAGGCAATCGCCAGGGCGAAGCCGCCGAAGATCAGCACATTCTTCTGCCCAGGGGTGAGACGGTTGACGCCAAGGCCGAAGTTGAGGTTTTCCTCGAACCCGCTGGGCTTGTCCCGGGGGCCGATGTCGCGGAACGCTCCCACCTTGCTGCGACACACAGGGCAGCGGAAGCTGGCCGCATCCAGATCAACGAAAGCGGTGCCTGAGGGGATGCCGAGCTTGGCCACACCCTCATCGGGGTCATAGACGAAACCGCAGCTGCGGCACTCGAAGCGGTGCGTGGCCGGATCGTCGACCGGCTGCTCGGGCTCGATTCCGACCGACTCAGCGGCGCCCGACTCAGCGGCGATCGGGGTATCCGCCGTGTCCGGAACCGGGGCCTCCTCCGGAGGGGACCCAGCCTGGGGATCGGTGCTGCTCATGCGCGAACCACGCCGGGAGAAGCAACTCTATCGACCATCCCTGGGGCGGCAGGTGCCAGACTGCCGGCCTGGTTGGGCTGGCCCGCATGTTCGTGCTCTCCGGCTATGACGCCTTCCTCGGCTTCCTGCTGATCTCGGCAGCGGTGCCGGTGCTGGCACTGGTGGCCAACAAGCTGCTCTCCCCCCGGAGCAGACAGGGCGAGCGAGAGCTCACCTACGAATCGGGCATGGAGCCCATCGGCGGAGCCTGGATTCAGTTCAACATCCGCTATTACATGTTCGCCCTGGTCTTCGTGATCTTCGACGTGGAGACCGTCTTCCTCTATCCCTGGGCGGTGGCGTTTCACCGCCTGGGCCTGCTGGCCTTCATCGAGGCCCTGATCTTCATCGCCATCCTGGTGGTGGCCCTGGCCTACGCCTGGCGCAAGGGCGCGCTCGAATGGAGCTGACGGAGACCGAACCCATGACCCTGACCCCGTCCAATTCCGGCTCAGCCCCGAGCATCGAGGCCCTGCGTGACCTGCGTGAGGCGAGCTGCAGCCCGGTGGGCGCCCCGCAGGTCACCTCGGATCTCTCCGAGAACGTGATTCTCACCACCCTCGACGATCTGCACAACTGGGCCCGCCTCAGCAGCCTCTGGCCGCTGCTCTATGGCACCGCATGCTGTTTCATCGAATTTGCGGCCCTGATCGGCTCGCGCTTCGATTTCGACCGGTTCGGCCTGGTGCCCCGCTCCAGCCCCCGCCAGGCTGACCTGCTGATCGTGGCCGGCACTGTGACCATGAAGATGGCACCAGCCCTGGTGCGGCTCTACGAACAGATGCCGGAGCCGAAATATGTGATCGCCATGGGTGCCTGCACCATCACCGGCGGCATGTTCTCGGCCGACTCCACCACCGCCGTGCGCGGCGTGGACAAGCTCATCCCCGTTGATCTGTATCTGCCAGGCTGCCCTCCCCGACCCGAGGCCATCTTTGACGCAGTGATCAAGCTGCGCAAGAAAGTGGGGAATGAGGCCCTGGCCGAGCGCGGCAATCTGCAGCAGACCCACCGCTACTGCACGGTGCCCCACCAGATGAGGGCCATTGAGCCGATCGTGACAGGGGCCTACCTCAACGCCGAGACCCAGAAGCGCGCCCTGGCTGCCGCCGCCGGTCTGCC
>JBEDAU010000036.1:0-5007 GCA_041177605.1 Cyanobacteriota bacterium
CACGGGCTATGCCCGCCGGGCCGGCCCTCCTGCCGCCACTGCCATCCCCTCCCTAGGGCCCCCAGCAGCGCCAGCAGCAGCAGGGGGGCCTCGCCCCGGCGGGCATAGCCCGTGAGGCCGCCGCGGGGCGCCAACTCCAGCACGGCCTGGGCCTCGGTGCCGGCCGGCAGGCGCCGGCGCACCACCCCCTGGGGATCCACCAGCAGGCTGGGGCCGGTGTTGGCCGAGCTCACCAGCCAGCGACCGGTCTCGATGGCCCGCAGCTGGGCCAGGGCCTCGTACTGGCGCTGCAGCTGCAGGGGGTAGGGATCCAGGTTGGCGCTGGCCAGCACCCAGCCGGCCCCCTGGCGCACCGCCGCCGCCAGGGCGGTGCCATCGGCCAGCTCGTAGCAGATGGAGCCGGCCACGGGCCCGCCAGGCCGGCCCAGCAGGCGCGAGGCGGCCCCGGGCTCCACCCCTCCCACCGCCGACAGACCGCTCCAGCGCACCAGCCGGGCCAGGGGGACCCACTCGCCCAGCGGCACCAGCCGGTGCTTGTCGAGCCAGCTGCTGGCCTCCAGGTCGCCCGGGGCAAAGCGGAGCAGGGCACTGCGCTGCTCCAGCTCCCCAGGGCTACCGCCACGCTCCTGCCAGCGGAAGCCGCCGCTGATCAGCTCCAGCGGGGCCGGTTGGGGCAGTTCGGGCTCCAGGCCCAGGGCCCCCTCCGGCAGCAGCACCAGATCGGCGCCTGCCGCCGCCCCCTGCTGGAGGGCGAGGGCGAGCTGGCGCTGCAGGCGCCGCCGCTGGGGCCAGCTGAATTTCTCGCGGGTGGGGATCGCCGGTTGCAGCACCAGCACCCGCTGCCGAGGGGGGGGATCGGCGGGCAGGGAGACCAGCAGAACGGCGCCGGCGGCATGGGTGAGCAGCACCGCAGCCGTGGCCGCCGCCAACCAGGGCAGGGGACGCCGGGCCGCCCAAGCCCGCCAACCCAGCCAGCCGATCGCCAGCTGCACAGCCGCCAGGCCGCCGGCACCCAGCAGCTGGGCCAGGCCCGCCAGGGGCCGATCTGCCGGGAGAGCGGCCGCCCCGAGGCCGATCCAGAACAGGGGCCCGCGGGCCAGCGCCACCTCCACCAGCCCCCAGCCACAGCAGAGCAGCAGGGCTGAACTGGCGCGACGGGCATCGAGCCAGACCGCAGCCAGGGCCCACAGCGCCACGAGAGCCCCACCGAGCAGGGCGCAGGCCGCCAGCAGCAACGCGCAGAGCGGCAGGCTCAGGGGGGCGGGAACGCCGATCCAGTCGAGTGGATGCAGCCCCAGCAGCCAGCGGTGGCTCACCAGCACGGCAGCCGTGCCCCACAGCGCAGCGCCGCGGGCAGCCTGGAGCGGCAGCGGCGCTGCGGCCACGGCCCACAGCGGCAGCAGCGCCAGCCAGAGCAGCGGCGGCCAGCCGAGCGGGGGCAGGGCCAGCCCGGCCAGCACGCCGGCCAGGGGAGCCCAGGCTCCGATTGCGCGCCGCTCACTGACCATGGTCAGCCAGCGTAGGAAGCGCCAAGGTTGGAGCAGCACCGATGGCGCGATGGATCCCTCCAATCCCCTCCAACAGCTGCTGCTGCGTGGTCTCGGCACCACCTCCCTGGTGAGCGAACGGCTGCGCTGGGTCACCCAGGAATGGGTGCGCAACGGCAAGCTCGACCCCAGCCACGCCTCGGCCCTGGTGGAGGACGTGCTCAAGGCCCTGCGGGGCGAGACCCCGGGGCTGGAGGAGCAGGCCGGTCGCCAGCTGGAGCGCAACCGCGATCAGCTGCTGACCGAACTGGGCATCCCCCAGCAGCGCGAACTGGATGAGCTGCGCGGCCGCATCGATCGGCTCGAGCAGGGCCTGCGCCAGCTGCAGAGCCAGGGCAGCGGGCAGAATCAACCCATCTAGACAGCCAGGCGAACAGCGGCCATGCGCGACATCCTGATCAGTTCGGCGGTGTGTGTGGCCTGCCTGCTGGTGGCCCTGGTGAGCCAGCTGGTGAGTCCCACCCTGCCAGCCGCCGCCCAGGGCACCGGCCAGGCCATGCCTGCCATGGCCAGCAGCCCGGCAGCCGTGGCCGCCGTGGCCGCCGTGGCCGCCCCAGCCAACCGCTTCGAGCTGGATCCGGAAGACCCCAACCCCACCCTGTTTGCCATGGCCCCCGACAACGCCACCCCGGAGAACGGCCCGGAGATCGCCCAGGCCAGTGCCCTCGGCGGCGCCCTCAACGCCCCCAAGGAACGCCAGACCCCCAGCGGCCTGCGCATCACCGACCTGGTGGAGGGCGACGGCCCCGAGGCGGTGGCGGGCCAGTTGGTGAGCGTGAACTACCGCGGCACCCTGGAAAACGGCAAGGAGTTCGACAGCAGCTACGGCCGCGGAGCCTTCTCCTTCCCGCTTGGCGGCGGCCGGGTGATCAAGGGCTGGGATGAAGGCGTGGCCGGCATGCGCGTGGGCGGCAAACGCAAGCTGGTGATTCCGCCAGACCTGGCCTACGGCGAGCGCGGGGCCGGCGGCGTGATCCCACCGAACGCCACCCTGATCTTTGAGGTGGAACTTCTGCAGATCCAGGGCTGATCTGGTCTCCAAACCCACGGCCGCTGCCAGCATGCGGCCGTGGATCGATCACCACCCATGACCCGACGTGTGCTGCGGTCCCTGCTGGCGGGACTGCTGACACTGGCCCTGGTGGCGCTGGGTCCGAGGAGTGGCCTGCAGGCAGCCAGCCAGGCCCTGGCCTTGGCGCCGGCACGGGAGAGCGTGCTGATTCCGATCAGCGAGCAGCCCTTCTATCCCGAGCTGCTGTCCATCGCGGAGGACTGGCGCCATGCCCCCTTGAACCGCGTGGTGGGGGAAAGCCCGCGGGCCACGCTGCTCAACTTCTACGCCGTGATGGCGCGGGTCCACCAACTCGTGGAGAGCACCGTGCGCCTGGCCGATCAGGACCCCGGGGTTGGCTGGAGTGCTGCCGCCCGCGACCGGATTGACGACGCTGAACAGCTGTTTGCTCTGGCGGTCGAGGCCCTCGATGCCCAGGTTTTCCCCGAAAGCGTGCGGGTCGATATGGCGCAGGAAGCGGCCTTGCAGCTCAAGGAGGTGCTCGATTACGTCTTCAGCCACAGCAGCGTGCCCATCGAGATCCCGGATGGGCCAGGCCTGAAGGCCTACAACGCCCAACGCAGTCGCGGCAGCGAAAGCTGGACATTGCCCGACACGGCGATCACGCTCACCAGCGAAGCCAAGGGCTCCCATGAAGAGCCGGAGTTCGTGTTCTCCGGCGCCACGGTGAGCGCCATCGGCCGCATGTACAGCCAGGTTCACAATCTCGAGGCGCGCGCCCAACCTTTTGCCTCCAGCGGTTTCTACAGCGCCTTCATCCACACACCGGGGTTTCTAACCCCACCCAAGTGGTATTTGCGGCTATCTGGCGATTGGCGGAGCGTGCTGGAGACGGCCTTCAACGGTCAGACCGTGCTCCAGATCGCGCTGGCCGCCACCACGCTGCTGCTGTACGGCTGGGTGTTGAACCTACTGCTGGGGCGGTTATTGCACTCCTACCGCTATTGGCAGAGCGATCCATCCAGGAATGAGGGACGCAGGCCGTGGCACCAGGACAATCTGGCCTGGTATCGGGTGCTACTGGTGCTGCCCCTGCTGCCGCTCACGCGCATCAGCGAAGCGTTCATAGATGACTCTGTGAACTTCACCGGCGTGCCGCTGCTGACAATCACGTATCTCTTTTATATCTCCTACTTCATCATTGCCGGTTGTTTCTTCTTCTTCTTCTTTGAAGCCCTGGGTCGCACCCTCTCCGAGCGCCTGGTGCTGTGGCGGGGCGGCAACTCCGAGCTGCAGCTGCGGCGGGTGAGCAACCTGGTGATGCCGGTGTGCCGGGTGCTGGGCGCACTTGCGGCGGTGGTGATGATCTACCGGCTGTTGGTGGTGCTCGGGCTGCCCTCCACCACCGTGCTGGCCTTCTCGGCAGTGCCAGGGCTGGCGATTGGCCTGGGGGCCTCCAAGCTGCTGGGCAACCTGTTCGGTGGACTGTCGATCCAGACGGATCGTCCCGTGCGGGTCGGCGAGTTCTGCCAGATCGGCGCGAACCTCGGCTTCGTGACCAAGATCGGGCTGCGCTCGCTCGAGCTGCAGACCCTCGAAAGCAGGGTCACCATCCCCAACGCGATCGTGGATGACGCGACGATCGTGAACTTCTCCCGGCGGCAGCCCGATGGCGATGCGCTGCCCAGCCAGTCGCTCGTGGTGCGCCTGGTGCTGACCCAGGCCTTCAGCCCCGATCAGCTGGCCGATCTGCTCCACTTCGCCCGCCGGGCCGTGGATGCGATCAAAGACCTGGAACAACCGCTGCTGAGCCTGGAGCAGGAGGGCAGCGAGGGCTGCACCCTGCTCTGCCACGGCACGGTGGCCGTGCAGAGCTGGGATGCCTACCTGGCCATGCGTGAGCGCCTGCTGCTGCGGCTGGAGGAGGTGGTGGCGCAGGTGCGCCTGTGCCACCGCACGATCGGCGTGAGCTACGACACCAGCAGCGAGCAGCTGGAGCGGATGCCCGCCCTGATCAGCGGGGTGGTGCAACGGGATCCGCAGCTTCAGCTGGTGGCCTGCCGGTTAATGACGATCGCCGACTTCAGCTACGACTTCAACCTTCACTTGCGTGCCCATCACAACAACTTCATAGCGGTGAAGGACGCTATTGACCGACTCAACCAGGACCTGCTGGCCTGCTTCGCCGCCGAGGGCATCGAGATCCCCTACCCCACCGCCGTGGAAATTGCCAAAAGGGCCTGAACCGCCCCCCCCACCTGGCCGGGCCGGTTCTCACCACCCGGACGGTGCGTTTCGAAACATGTAACGATCGTTAGGATGCCGCAGCCGCCTGGCACCCGGGCCGGCAACACCAAGCACCTGACCCTGTTCCATGGCTCACACGCTGCCCGCGCTGCCCTACGACCTGGATGCGCTGGAGCCCCACATCTCGCGCCAGACGCTCGA
>JBEDAU010000037.1:0-2693 GCA_041177605.1 Cyanobacteriota bacterium
GCCATCGAGCCGCTGGCGTCCACCAGGAAGATCACCAGGGCGCCGGCCTTGCGCTGCAGCTGCTTGGCCCGCAGGTCGCCGTCTTCCACCACCACCTTGCGGTGGGGCTGGCGCTCACGGCGCGATTTCTGGTAGGGCGCCGCGGCTCGCAGGGTGGCGTCCACGGCGATGCGCTTCACCGGGCCACGGGGCAGCATCGGCTTCACGTAGCGGCCGCGGGAATCGCTGAACACCACAGCCCGGCTGCCGCTGCCGCCGGTTTTCGCCTTGGCGGCGCCGAACAGCAGCAGGTCGGGGTCGATGGCCACCGCCTCCGGATCCAGCAGAAACTCCTCCGGCACCTGGGGGGGCGCCTGATCCTCGGGGGTGTCGTCCTCCTGATCGTCGGGCTCGTTGTCGTCGTCGGGCTCGTCGGGCTCCTGGTCGTTCTCGGGCGGCTCGGGCTCCTCGGGCGGCTGCTCCCCCTGGGGCGGCGGCGGCGGCGGTTCCAGGGGCTGCTCGGGGTCGGGCGGCGGCAGCTGGGAAGCCCGCGGCGCGATCACCAGGCGCACGGCCACCTGCAGGTCGTCGGCCTCCACCCGGTCGCGGCCGCTGAGGGCCGCATGGGCGCGGGCGACCCGCACGGCATAGAGCTCGCTGCGATGGCCCTCCACGCCGCCTCGGAGGGCCTCGTTCACCAGGTAGGCGATCTGCTCACGGCTGATCTGCACATCGGGCAGCCACTGGCGCGCCAGCAGCAGCTGGGTGGCCAGGGCATCACTCTCCTCCTGCCAGCGGGCGCGGAAGCTGTCGCTGGTTTCGGCGTGCTCGATGGCGGCGCGGCTGATCTCCACCCGCTGCTCCAGCTCCAGCACCTGGTTGGCCGAGAGGCAGATGGCGAAGCGATCGAGCAGGTGGTCGCGCACCGCCCCCTCCTCGGGGTTGAAGGTGGCGATCAGCAGGCAGCGGCAGGGGTGGCTGAGGCTGAGGCCCTCGCGCTCGATCCGGTTTTCGCCCGAGCCCACCGCCGCCAGCAGCAGGTTGGTGATGTTGTCGTCGAGCAGGTTGAGCTCATCCACGTAGAGCACGCCCCGGTGCGCCTCGGCCAGCAGGCCCGGCTGAAACACGGCCTGGCCACTGGCCAGCGAGGCAGTGACATCCACCGAGCCCACGAGGCGGTCCTCGGTGATGCCCAGGGGCACCTGCACGAACGGCGCCGGGATCACCCTGGTGGGCAGCAGGGCGGCCGGGTCGCTGCCCGTGGGATCGGCGCCGAGGTCGGTGAGCCGGCGGCGGGTGGCCTCATCCCAGTCGCCTGGGCACTGGGGATCGATATTGAGCCCCGTTGGTGCCAGCTGGCCGGGGCCGGGCTGGCCCAGATCGAGCACATCAATCGGTGGCAGCAGGGCGTGCAGGCCCCGCGCCAGTACCGATTTACCGGTTCCCCGGCCTCCGGCGATCACCACGCCGCCCAGCCCTGGATCCACCGCCGCCAGCAGCAGGGCGAGCTTCAGAGTGCCGTGACCGGTGATGGCGGCCAGCGGGAACGCCCGGGCAGCCGCATCGGGCATCGCATGGCTACCGGTCTGCGATCCACCTGCAACCGATCCGCTTGCAACCATGGGTGGTCCGAGCCCTTTGTCGTGCGCGTCAGTCTCGCTGATCAGGCCAGACCGGGCGGCGGCGCCTGGCTGGCGATCGCGCTGGGAGCGAATCTGCCCAGCCCGGCCGGCCCACCCCTGGCAACCCTGCTGGCCGTGCGGCCATTGCTCGAAACGCTGCTGAGGCCCCTGCCAGGGACAACCCAAACGGGGCAGCAGTCACCCCGCTGGTCGCCCCTCTTCCGTACAGCAGCGGTGGGTGGGCCCGCCGGTCAACCGGACTATCTCAATGCCGCGGTGCTGGTCGAACATCCGGGGGATCCTGATGCCGAGAGTGCTTGGCGTTTGCTTCAGACCCTGCAGGCCATGGAGCGGGACTTCGCACGGGAACGGAACGAACGGTGGGGACCGCGCAGTCTTGATCTGGACCTGCTCTGGTGGGGCGTCCTGCGCTGCAAGAGCGCGGCTCTGGAGCTGCCCCACCCCCGGCTGCTCCAGCGCGACTTCGTGCTCGCGCCTCTTGCCGCGATCGATGCCGAGCTGACACCACCGGGGGCCCACGCGCCGGTGGGAGCACTGCTGGCCCAGCTGCGGGCCGGCAGCTCCGAGCCAGCGCCCCAGCAACTGCCGGGCCGCCCCGGATGGCCTGAATAGGGTTGCTGGAAGATGGAGAGCGCCGGCCCAGGCTGGCGATCCGGGTGCCATGACCAGAACAGCCAATGCCGCCGACCGGGCCCACATGCGCCTGGCCATCAGCCTGATGCGGCAGGCAGGCGTGGTGGAGCGCACGGGTGGTCCGTTCGGGGCGGTGGTGGTGCGGGCTGGGGTGGTGCTCGCGGCCGCCGGCAACAGCGTGTTGCGGGACCGCGACCCCACCGCCCATGCCGAGATCAACGCCATACGGCAGGCCTGCCGGGCCATCGGCAGCCACGACCTCAGCGGCGCCGTGCTCTACGCCAGCGGCGAGTGCTGCCCCATGTGTTATTCCGCGGCGTACTGGGCCCGCATTCAAAAGGTGTATTTCGCCTCCCGGTGGAGTGACTACGCCGATCTGTTTGACGACGCCCGCATTCAGGCCGACCTGACGGGGCCAGCAAGCGATCGCCTGCTGGC
>JBEDAU010000038.1:0-8291 GCA_041177605.1 Cyanobacteriota bacterium
CCGTAGCGGCGGTTGAGACCATCGATCGCCGCCATCAGGGCGCTGCGGCGCTGCTGCTGCTCCGGTGGCAGCGGCGCCAGCAGGTGGTGTTGCAGGATCGTCCCGTCGCTGAGTTCCTGCAGCACCACGCCAGCCTTCTGCAGCGGCTTGTGCGGTTTGAACAGAGCCGCCGCCAGGGGCAGGGCGGCGGCCAGCAGCACGGCGGTGTCGTCGCTGGCCACCGGCAGCCGCACCGTGGCGGCATTGGCGTAGAAGCTGGTGCCATTGAACGGGCTGCTGCGCACAAACACCGTGAGCGCGCCGGCCCGCTGGCCCTGGCGCCGCAGTTTCTCCGCCGCCCGGGCCGTGTAGGTGGCCACCGCCTGCTGCAGGTGCTCCCGGTTGTCGATCGGGGTGCTGAAGCTGCGGCTCACGCAGGTTTCGCGCTTGGCCGGCGCCACCAGCTCCAACGGCAGGCAGGCGTGGCCGCGCAGTTCCTGCTGCAGCCGCACCCCCACCACACCGCAGCGGTGGCGCAGCTCGCCGGTGGGCAGATCGCGCAGGGCGCGGGCGTGGGCCACGCCCCGCAGTCGGCACCAGCGCGACAGCTTTTTGCCGATGCCCCACACGTCCTCGATGGCGGTGGCCGCCAGCACCGCCTCGGCCTGGGCCGTCGGGCAGGCGCCCAGGTCGAACACCGCCAGGGGCGTTCCGCCGCCGGCCGGGGTCGCCTTGGCCCATTTGTTGGCCAGCTTGGCCAGCACCTTGGTGGGGGCGATGCCCACCGCCACCGGCAGCCCCAGCCGCCGCCGCACGTCACGGCGCAGGGCGTGGCCCCAGGCGCTGAGGTCGCCACTGTCTTTGCCAGGTTCACCGGCACCGCCAGGCCGGTGCAGCAGTCCGAAGGCCTCGTCGATCGAATAGATCTCCAGCGCCTCCACCCACTCCTCCAGCACCGCCATCAGCCGCTGGCTCATGTCGGCATAGAGGGCGTAGTTGGAGCTGCGCACGATCACCCCCAGCTGCTCCAGCTGGCGCTGCACCTGGAAGTAGGGCTGGCCCATGCGGATGCCCAGCGCCCGGGCTTCGGCGCTGCGCGACACGATGCAGCCGTCGTTGTTGGAGAGCACCACCAGCGCTCGGCCGATCACCGCCGGATCCACCACCGCCTCGCAGGACGCGTAGAAGTTGTTGCCGTCGATCAACACGGTGGCCTGGCGACCTGTGGCCTGGCGACCCGTGGCCTGGCAAGCCATGGCTCAGAGGCTGTGGATCGCGTGGATGGCGACGCCCCAGATGCGGGCGTCGTCGCGCTCGGTCAGCTCCAGCGGCGGGTAGTCGGGATGGGCCGCCTCCAGCCGCCAGCGGCCGCGGTGACGATTGAGGTATTTGAGCGTGAAGGCCCCCTCCAGCACGGCCACCACCACCCGGCCGGCCCGGGGCTCCACCGCCCGGTCCACCACCAGCAGGTCGCCGTCGAGAATGCCGGCGCCGCGCATCGAGTCGCCGCTCACCCGCAGGAAGAAGGTGCTGCTGGGGTGGCGGATCAGCACGTCGTTGAGGTCGATGCGGCTCTCGATGTAGTCCTCGGCCGGGCTGGGGAAGCCAGCCGCCACACTGCCGCCGGCCAGGGGCAGCAGCCGGCGCTGACGTCCGTTCGGCCCCTGCGCTTCCGCCAGCCCGGCCAGCAGGGCCAGCCGGGGCTCGGCCGGCCAGTTGGCCGCGTGCTGGTTGCCCGTGACTGGATGGCCTGTGATCGGATGGTTCGTGATCGGATGGTCTGTGATCCGATGGTCCGTGATCGGATTGCCCGGTTCCCGCATGCCGCCCCGCCAGCTCCCCGCCAATAGTACAGATGTATTGGTGCTTCGGGGTGGCGGCTGCTTCAGACTGCGGCCTCTGATGCAATGACGGGGCGGCTGTGGTGCGCGGTGCTGGGGGAGGTGCGCTGGGGGCCGTGGCGCTGCTGCCGGGCTGCGCCGCTGGCAAGCCGGCGGCCCGATGACGGCCTGGCTCCGCCGGGGGCCGGCCCTCACCGGCCTGCTGCTGGTGCTGTTTCTGCTGCTGCACCTGGCGGGCGTGGGGCTGGCGCCGCTGGCACCCCAGCGGTTTGAGGCTTACGCCGCCGCCCTGCACCGCAGCGTCTGGCTGCCGGCGGCTGAGCTGCTGCTGCTGGCGGTGGCGCTGACGCACGCCGGGCTCAGCCTGTTGCGCTGGCGGGCCAACCGGGCTGGCGGCAACAGCGCCGTCCTGCGCAGTCGCCGGCCCGGCCCCTGGGGCCCGCTGGCCGCCCTGGCTGCCCGCAGCCAGGCGCTCGGCGGCGTCGTGTTGCTGGCCTTCCTGGCCCTGCATCTGCAGCAGCTGCGCTGGCCCCGGCCCGCCGCCGGCGCCGAGCTGGCGGCCCTGCGCGCCGTGCTGGCCCAGCCCCTCAGCCTGGCCCTGTATCTGGCGGCTGCCGGGGCCGTGGCCCTGCACCTGCTCCACGGCGGCGAGGCCGCCCATCGCAGCCTCGGCTGGCTGGAGCCGGCCAACGGTGACCGCATCCGCAACACCGGCCGGCTGCTGGCCCTGCTGCTGGGCGGTGGCTTCGCCCTCGTCAGCCTGGGCCTGGTCGGGGGAGGGGCCTGATGGCCGGTCTGCCCGATCCCCGCCTGCCCGCCGGTCCCCTGGCCGACGCCTGGCGCCGCACCCGCGCCGAGCTGCCGCTGATCAGTCCGCTGCGCAAGCGCCAGCTGCACGTGCTGGTGGTGGGCACTGGCCTGGCCGGAGCCTCGGCGGCCGCCACCCTGGCGGAGCAGGGCTACCGGGTCACGGTGCTCACTTATCACGACAGCCCGCGGCGGGCCCACTCGGTGGCGGCCCAGGGGGGCATCAACGCCGCCAAGAACTACGCCGGCGACGGCGACAGCATCCAGCGCCTGTTCGCCGACACCCTGCGGGGCGGTGACTTCCGCGCCCGCGAGGCCGGCTGCATGCGCCTGGCCGAGCTGAGCGGCGCGATCATCGATCAGGCCGTGGCCCAGGGCGTACCCTTCGCCCGCGAGTACGGCGGCACCCTGGCCACCCGCAGCTTCGGCGGAGCCCTGGTGAGCCGCACCTTCTACGCCCGCGGCCAGACCGGCCAGCAACTGCTCTATGGGGCCACTGCCGCCCTGCTGCGCCAGGTGGCCGCCGGCCGCGTCACCCTGCTGCCCCGCCGTGACCTGCTGGAGCTGGTCACGGTCGACGGCGTGGCCCGCGGCGTGGTGGCCCGCCATCTGCTCAGCGGCGTGCTGGAGCTGCACACCGCCGATGCGGTACTGCTGGCCACGGGCGGCTACAGCAATGTCTATTTCCTGTCGACCAACGCGCTCAAATCCAACGCCAGCGCCATCTGGCGGGCGCACCGGCAGGGGGCCCTGTTCGCGAACCCCTGCTTCACCCAGATTCACCCCACCTGCATCCCCAGCGGCGATGCGGGCCAGAGCAAGCTCACGCTGATGAGCGAAAGCCTGCGCAACGACGGCCGCATCTGGGTGCCCGCCGTGCCGGGCGATAGCCGCCCCCCCGGGCAGATCCCCGAGGCCGAGCGCGACTACTTCCTCGAGCGCCTCTATCCCCGCTACGGCAACATGGCGCCCCGCGACCTGGCCTCACGCCGGGCGCGTGAGCTCTGCAACGCCGGCCACGGCGTGGGTCCCGGCGGCCGCTCCGTGGTTCTGGATCTGGGCGACGCCATCGCCGAGCAGGGGCGCGAGGTGATCGCCGCCCGCTACGGCAACCTGCTGGAGATGTACGAGCGCATCACGGGCGACGACCCCTACGCCGTGCCGATGCGCATCTACCCCGCCCCCCACTACACGATGGGAGGCCTGTGGGTCGACTACCAGCTGATGAGCTCGATTCCGGGCCTGTTCGTGCTCGGCGAGGCCAACTTCTCCGAGCACGGCGCCAACCGGCTCGGTGCCAGCGCCCTGATGCAGGGCCTGGCCGATGGTTACTTCATCGCGCCGGCCACGGTGACGGCCTGGCTGGCGGGCCAGCCCACGCCGTCGATCGGCGCCGACCATCCCGCCTGCCGCGAGGCCCTGGGCCGCGCCCGCGCCCGCATCGACGCCCTGCTGGCGGTGGATGGCCAGCGGCCCGTGGACGCCTTCCACCGGGCGCTGGGGGCGCTGATGATCGAGCACTGCGGCATCAGCCGCACGGCCGCGGGCCTGCGGGCCGGCCTGGCGGCGGTGGCGGCGCTGGAGCAGTGCTTCCAGGCCGAGCTGCGGGTGCCCGGTGGCAGCGATGGCCCCAATCCCGAGCTGGAGAAGGCCTTGCGGGTGGCCGATTTCTTTGGCCTGGCCCAACTGATGCTGCGCGATGCCCTGGCCCGCGAGGAGAGCTGCGGCGCCCACTTCCGCGAGGAGCACCAGACGCCCGACGGCGAAGCCCGCCGCGACGACGATCGCTTCGCCCACATCGCCGCCTGGGAGCACCGGGGCGAGGGCCGCGAGCCGGTGCGCCACGCCGAACCGCTCACCTTCACCGCCCTGCAGCCCGCAGCCCGCAGCTACCGATGAACCGCCCATCGCCATGACCACCAGCCCCCGCACGATCAACCTCACCCTGCGCATCTGGCGCCAGGCGTCGCCCGAGGCCGCCGGTGCCTTCCAGCGCTACCGCCTGGAGGGGGTGAGCACCGATCTCTCGCTGCTGGAGGCGCTGGACCTGCTCAATGAGCAGCTGATCGGCGCCGGGGAGCGGCCGGTGCACATGGAGCACGACTGTCGCGAGGGCATCTGCGGCAGCTGCGGTTTCCTGGTCAACGGTCAGGCCCACGGGCCCCGGGCGGCCACCAGCGTGTGCCAGCTCTACCTGCGCCAGTTCAGCGATGGCGCCACGCTGACGCTGGAGCCCTGGCGCGCCTGCGCCTTCCCCCTGATCCAGGACCTGGCGGTGGACCGCTCCGCCTTCGATCGCCTGCTGATGGCCGGTGGTTACTGCTCGGTGAACGTGGGCCAGGCCCCGGAAGCCAATGCCATTCTGGTGGGCCAGGAGCAGGCCCGCTCCGCCTTCGACACCGCCACCTGCATCGGCTGCGGCGCCTGTGTGGCCAGCTGCCGCAACGCCTCCGCCAGCCTGTTCGTGGCCGCCAAGCTGGCCCACCTGGCCCAGTTGCCCCAGGGCCAGGTGGAGCGCCGCCACCGCGCCGCCGCCCTGCAGGCGGCGATGGCGGCCGAGGGCTTCGGCAGCTGCAGCAGCAACCTGGAGTGCGAGGCGGTCTGCCCCCAGCAGATCTCCGCCGACTGGATCAGCTGGATGCATGGTGAGGTGCGCCGCTGAAGCGCCGCACAAACTGCTCCAGCGGCATCGGCCCGCAGCGGCGCTGCCAGCCGATGCCCGCCGGGTAGCGCCGCCAGCAGCTGAGCTCCACCCGCCGGCCCCGCATCCGGATCAGGTAGCGGTAACAGGCCTGCCCGGCGGGCGGGGGTGGCACGGGCGGCAGGGGTTCGAACACGCTGACCAGCTCGGCGTAGCTGCTGGCCTGCCGGCTGCTGCTGCCCAGCTCGGCCCCCAGCAGGGTGGCGATCCGCTGCGGGAAGCCGCCGTCGGCCAGCCACCAGCGCCGCTGCTGCGGTAGCTGGTGGTGCTGCAGACAGATCTCGGCTGAACAGGCCATGGCGGGGTTGGACTGGGGAGCCCCCCTCCAGTGCCCCACCCGTCGCAGGCCCGCCGCCGGAGCCGCCGCTGCGGCCCAGACTTGAGCGGTGCGCAGGTGTGCTGTGGCTCCGGCGGCGTTGCCCTACTTCGATCAGCTCCTGGCCCGCTTCGCCGCCGGCGATCCGGACCTGGAGCGCTGCTTCGGCCGCCACGTGCACTGGGGCTACTGGCCCGACCCGGCCGTGGACCCCGAGCGAGCCCGGGCCGGCTTTGCCGAGGCGGCTGAGGCCCTCAGTCAGCGGCTGCTGCAGCGGGCTGCGATTCGTGCCGGTGAGCGGGTTTTGGATGTGGGTTGCGGCTTCGGTGGCACGGTCGCCAGCCTCAATGCCGGCTGGCAGGGCCTGGAGCTCACCGGCCTCAACCTCGACCCGCGCCAGATCGCCCGGGCCCGCCGGCTGGTGCAGCCCCGCGGCGACAACCGCATCTGCTGGCTGGTGGGCGATGCCTGTGCCCTCCCCTGCCCCGATGCCAGCCAGGACGTGGTGCTGGCGGTGGAGTGCATCTTCCACTTTCCGAGCCGGCAGCGCTTCCTCGACCAGGTGGCCCGGGTGCTGCGACCCGGCGGCCGCCTGGTGCTGAGCGATTTCGTGCCGATCACGCCCCTGGCCCGGGCCTGGCGCCTGCTGCGGCCGGCGGCTGCCAGGGCGGTCTGCAACCCCACCTACGGCCCGGTCGACTGCAGCTGGGATCGCCACCACTACCGCCGCCAGGCAGCGCTGCGGGGCCTGCAGCGCGTTGACGACGACGACATCACTGCCCACACCCTGCCGACCTACCCGGTGGTGCGGCAGGTGTTCACAGCGATGGGGGCGCCCCAGGCGGTGGCCGACACGGCCCGGATCGAGCGCCTCAGCCGCTGGGGGCTGCTGCGCTACCGGATCCTGACCTTCCGGAAGCCGTAGCTCCGCAAGCCGGTGCCGCGCCAGCCCGGCTTCGGGCCACGGTCGGCCTCAGGCCACTGTCGGCCTCAGGCCACTGTCGCCATGTGGCGCATCAGGTCGATGCACTTGCAGCTGTAGCCCCATTCATTGTCGTACCAGGCCACCAGCTTCACGAAGGTGTCGCTCAGGGCGATGCCGGCCTTGGCATCAAACACCGAGGTGCAGCTCTCGCCGAGGAAGTCGGTGCTCACCACCTCGTCTTCCGTGTAGCCGAGGATGCCGGCCATCGTGCCCTCGCTGGCGGCCTTCATCGCCGCCTTGATCGCCTCGTAGCTGGTGGGGGTGGCCAGGTTCACCGTGAGGTCCACCACCGACACATCCGGGGTGGGCACGCGGAACGCCATGCCGGTGAGCCTGCCGTTGAGCTCCGGGATCACCTTGCCCACCGCCTTGGCGGCACCGGTGGAGCTGGGGATGATGTTCTGGCCGGCGCCGCGGCCGCCGCGCCAGTCCTTGACCGAGGGGCTGTCCACCGTCTTCTGGGTGGCGGTCACCGCGTGCACCGTGGTCATCAGCCCGCTCACGATTCCGAAGTGGTCGTGCAGCACCTTGGCCACGGGCGCGAGGCAGTTGGTGGTGCAGCTGGCGTTCGACACCACGTCCTGGCCGGCATAGGTGGTGTGGTTCACCCCCATCACAAACATCGGCGTGGCGTCCTTGGAAGGGGCGCTCATCACCACCCGTCGGGCGCCGGCGGCGATATGGGCGCGGGCCTTGTCGTCGCTGAGAAACAGGCCGGTGCTCTCCAGCACGTAATCGGCCCCCACGTCGCCCCAGCGCAGGTTGGCGGGGTCGCGCTCGGCCGTGATGCGGATGCGCCGGCCATTCACGATCAGGGCAGAGCCGTCGACCGCCACCTCGCCGTCAAAGCGGCCGTGGGTGGAGTCGTAGCGGAGCATGTAGGCCAGATACTCCGGCTCCATCAGGTCGTTGATCCCCACCACCTCCACATCGGCTGTGGCGCAGGCGCGGCGGAACACCAGTCGCCCGATGCGGCCGAAGCCGTTGATGCCGATGCGCAGGGTCATGGAACGCGGGCGAACGCCGATCACGGAATCGGCGACACCCTAGGGATGGTGACCGGGTCTGCCCAGCAGGGTGTGGGATCGGTAGCCGTTCGGGCAGCGAGCGCCCGACTCAGTCGTCGTCTTCCAGCAGGAGTTGCTGGAACGCGGTGTAGAGCTCGGCCTGCTCCCCGCCAAGGCGGGGATCGGGGCGGTTGCCGCCGCTGGATCGCCGTTGGCGGCGCTCGGGGCGGATGCGACCCGGCTCCAGGCCACCGCTGCCGGCCGCAGCCGGAGCCCCGCCGCCGGCGGGAGCGGCGAGCGGCCGGGCCTGGTGGCGGTCATCCTCCAGCTGGCGCAGCCGCTGCAGCAGGTGCTCGGGCACGCTGCCATCGGGGCTGGCCTGCATCAGCTCCCGGAACAGCTGCTCCGGGTTCTGCTCCGTTTCCACCCTGTGGCGCTTGGGCTCGGCCTTGGCCCTGGTGGCCGGCGGTTGGGGAGCGGGCAGGGGCTGGGGCAGGTTGCGCCCCAGCTCGCGCAGGCGCTCGAGGCTGCGGGGGTCGAAGCTCATGGACAGCTGAGCGTGGCGCGGGTGTCACGGCCGGTGACCGGGTTGGTGCCCCCGGCCGAGGCGCAGAGCGTCTTGAGGGCGTCGCCGCGCAGGGGCACGTTGGTGAAG
>JBEDAU010000039.1:0-6679 GCA_041177605.1 Cyanobacteriota bacterium
CATTGAAAATGCGCATCCGCAACTCCCCTCCCTCCCGGGGCGGCAGAGCCAGGATCACGCCGTCGCCGCCCACCCCGAACCGGCGATCGCACAGGCGCCGCACGCGCTCGGGAGTGAGGTCGAAGCAGAAGTCGCCGCCGGGCCCCTGGCGGCCGTCCAGCATGAGGAAGTCGTTCCCCAGACCCTGGTACTTGCTGAACTGGAGCACGATGGGGGATAGCGCAGCCGTTGGCGAATCCTATGCAGAGCTTTCAGGAGCGGCGTAGGCCCCTGGATACCGGCCAGCCCAGCATCCGCCATATCCAGGAGCTGATCCGACACAAGACCCCGGTGGCGATTCAGGTGCTCAACAGTCCCCATGAATACGAAGGGGTGCTCCGCTGGCAGGACAGCTTTTACCTCGCCCTCAGCCAGGGGGATGACCGGCCGCTCACCCTGATCAATCGCGAGACGGCCACCGTGATCCGCGCCCTGGTGTGATCCGCCTGCCGTCCCCAGGCCTGTGGCACGATCACAACCCACCCGAGTACAGCCCGCCCGTTGGCTGCAGCGCCTTGAGCGACGCCTCCCGCTACCAACCCCAGGCCATCGAGGAGCGCTGGCAGCAGCACTGGCAGGCCTCGGCTGCTGACCATACCCCTGATCCCAGCCAAGCCGGCAAGACGCCGTTCTATGCCCTGTCGATGTTCCCGTACCCGTCGGGGAATCTGCACATGGGCCATGTGCGCAACTACGTGATCACCGACGTGATCGCCCGGGTGCAGCGGATGCGGGGCTGCAACGTGCTGCATCCGATGGGCTGGGATGCCTTCGGCCTGCCGGCTGAGAACGCCGCGATCGAGCGGGGCGTCGATCCCGGCGCCTGGACCGACCGCAACATCGCCGCCATGCGGGCCCAGCTGCAGCGCCTGGGCCTCTCGATCGACTGGAGCCGCGAGCTGGCCACCTGCCACAGCGACTACTACCGCTGGACCCAGTGGCTGTTCCTGCAGTTCTTCGAGGCCGGCCTGGCCTACCAGAAGGAGGCCACCGTCAACTGGGACCCGATCGATCAAACGGTGCTGGCCAACGAGCAGGTGGATGGCGAGGGGCGCTCCTGGCGCTCCGGCGCCCTGGTGGAAAAGCGCAAACTGCGCCAGTGGTTCCTGAAGATCACCGCCTACGCCGACCAGCTGCTCGACGACCTGCCCCGGCTGGAGGGCTGGCCCGAGCGGGTGCGCACCATGCAGGCCAACTGGATTGGCCGCAGCACTGGCGCGGAGCTGGAGTTCACCGTGGTGGATGGCGCCGGCAACGACAGCGCCGAACGCATCACCGTGTTCACCACCCGCCCGGACACGATCTTCGGCGCCAGTTATGTAGTGCTGGCCCCCGAGCATCCGCTGGTGGCCAGTCTCACCAGCGCTGATCAGCAGATCGCCGTGGAGGCCTTCTGCGATCTGGTGAGCCGCCAGAGCGAACAGGAGCGCACCGCCGACGACAGGCCCAAACGCGGCGTGCCGATCGGGGCGCAGGTGCGCAACCCGGCCACTGGGGAGCTGATCCCTCTCTGGATCGCCGACTACGTGCTGGCCGACTACGGCACCGGCGCCGTGATGGGCGTGCCGGCCCATGACCAGCGCGATTTCGTGTTTGCCCGCCAGTACGAGCTGCCGGTGCGCCAGGTGATCATCCCGGAGGGCAGCGATGAGCACGCCTACGAGGGAGGCGCCTGGACCGAACCCGGTGTGCTGATCCACTCGGGCCGCTTCGACGGCCTGAGCAGCACCGATGCCAAGGCGGCGATCACGGCGGCGGCTGAAGCGGAGGGCTGGGGGCGGGCGAAGGTCACCTATCGCCTGCGCGACTGGCTGATCTCGCGCCAGCGCTACTGGGGCTGCCCGATCCCGGTGATCCACTGCGACAGCTGCGGCGTGGTGCCGGTGCCGGACGAGCAGTTGCCGGTGGAGCTGCCCCGCGATGTGGCCTTCAGCGGCAAAGGGGGCTCGCCCCTGGCCCAGCTGGAGAGCTGGTGGCGGGTGGCCTGCCCCTGCTGCGGCCAGCCTGCCCGGCGCGAGACCGACACCATGGACACCTTCATGTGTTCCAGCTGGTACTTCCTGCGCTACAGCGATCCCCACAACACGGTCCTGCCCTTCAGCCGTGAAGCCGTCGACTCCTGGCTGCCCGTCGACCAGTACGTGGGCGGCATCGAGCACGCCATCCTGCACCTGCTCTATTCGCGCTTCTTCACCAAGGTGCTGCGCGACCGCGGACTGGTGGGCTTCGATGAGCCCTTCTCCCGCCTGCTCACCCAGGGGATGGTGCAGGGAATCACCTATAAAAATCCCCACACCGGCAAATACATCCCGCCGGCCGAAGTGGCCGACCCCACCGATCCACGGGACCCCAGCACGGGCGACGTGCTGGAGGTGTTCTACGAAAAGATGTCGAAGTCGAAATACAACGGCGTGGATCCAGCCGTCGTGATCGACCGATATGGGGCCGATACGGCCCGGATGTTCATCCTGTTCAAGGCGCCTCCGGAGAAGGACCTGGAGTGGGACGACGCCGACGTGGAAGGCCAGTTCCGGTTCCTGCAACGGATCTGGCGCCTCGTGGATGGCGCCCACGCCCGGGGGATCCGGCTGGGCCACCCCGGGAACGCCCTCGATGCCGGATCCCTCAGCCCAGGCGACAAGGAGCTCCGCCGGGCCGTGCACACGGCGATCACTGCAGTGAGCGAAGACCTGGAGGGGGAGCTGCAGTTCAACACGGCGGTCTCGGAGCTGATGAAGCTCAGCAACGCCATGGGGGAGCACCTGGCCGATGCCTCTGACCCTGTGGCCTGCGAAGCCCTCCAGACCCTGCTGGTGCTGCTGGCCCCCTTCGCGCCACATCTGGCAGAAGAGCTCTGGAGCCGGCTCGCCACGGATTCAGGCCCGATGGTCAGCGTGCATCGCCAGGCCTGGCCCGTCGCCGATGGCTCGGCTCTGGTGCGCGACACCGTGCCCCTGGTGATCCAGGTGAAGGGCAAGGTGCGGGGCAGCCTGGAGGTGCCGGCCGATGCCGACAGGGCCACACTCGAGCAGCTGGCCTTGGCCAGCGAGATCGCAGCCAAGTGGCTGGAAGGCAAGGCCCCCAGCCGGGTGATCGTGGTGCCGGGCAAGCTGGTGAATCTGGTGCCCTGAATCCGGAGCGATGAGCCCGCCACTGCCGCCCCTGTCACCGGAGCAGCTCGAGACCCTGCTCACCGCCCTGGATCCCCAGCTGCAGGGCTTCGGCGGGGCCGACTGCTGGGTGGCGGATGCCCGCACCTACCTGCGCCGACTCGGCGGGGAGTCGGACCCCAGCGGAGTCACCACTGCCCCGGAGGTCTGGCTCGAGGCCTGGGAACAGGCCCAGGGAAACAGGGAAACCCTGCGCCTGGCCCTGCAGGCCTTGCAGGAGCAGCAGGGTCGCCTAGGCGCGGCTGAAGACCAGGGCTGAGGGCTGTCCCCAGTCACCGGTGGCGCGGTAGCCGCGCTGGTTGGCACAGAGGTGGCGGAGAATCCAGAACAGGGGTTCTGGACTCTGCAGCTGCAGCTGGGCCTGGAGCTCCTGGAGGCTGCGGGCCTGGCCGTCGGCCAGCAGCTGCTCCATGCGACTCTGCAACTCCAGAATGCTCGCAGCGGCTTTCTTGCCCGCCTCCACTCCCGGTTGGTCGTAAGCGTTGATGTCCACCAGTTCGGCATAGAGACCCACCGCCCGCTCAAACAGAGCGACGAGCGCCCCGAGGGCGCACTCGTCGAAGCGGCGCAGGGTGATGGTCAGGCTCTGGCGGCCTCCCTCGAGCAGGGCGGTCCTGGTGCCCAGCAGAAAGCCCTCAAGAAAGTCACCGGGGCATTCCCCGGCGATGGTGGCCTGGTCGGCAGGGTCGTCGAGGGCCTCGATGAAGGTCACAAAGAAGTTGTCGACGCCGTCGCGCAACTGCTGCACATAGGCGTGCTGGTCGGTGGAGCCCTTGTTGCCGTACACGGCGATGCCCTGGTGCACCACCTGCCCCTGGCGATCCAGCCGCTTGCCGAGGCTCTCCATCACCAGCTGCTGCAGATAACGGCTGAACACCTCGAGGCGATCGCGGTAGGGCAGCACCACCATGTCGCGCCTGCCCCGGCCTTCCCCGGCTGCGAACCAGGCTGTGGCCAGCAGGGCAGCCGGGTTGCGTTCCAGCTCCGGGCTGCGCGTGGCCCGGTCCATGGCGGCGGCACCGGCCAGGAAGGCGCCCATGTCTGCCCCGATCAGGGCTCCGGGCAGCAGGCCCACGGCGCTGGTGATGCTGGTTCGGCCTCCCACCCAGTCGAGCATGTCGAAACGGGCCAGCCACTGCTCCCGCTCGGCGAGCTGGTCGAGCTGGCTCTGGCGCATGGTCACCGCCAAGGTCTGGCGGGGCCAGTGGCCCCCCATGGCCTCCAGGCGGGCACGCACCTGGTTCATGCCGATCCGGGGTTCCGGAGTGCCGCCGGACTTGCTCACCACGACCACCAGGCTGGTGGCAAGACGACTGCCCAGCCCATCCAGACAGCGGCTGATCCCCTGGGGATCGACGTTGTCGATGAAGTGGAAGGGGAGACCCCGGCCCTGCTGCTGCAGGGCCCGGATCATCAGCAGGGGCCCCAGGCCCGAGCCACCGATACCGATCCAGAGCACGTCGCTGAACTGTCCGCCGGCCAGGGCGTCACGGGCGAAGCTCTCCAGCCGGGCAATCTCGCTCCGGAGGTGGGCCGTGATGGCCGGATCGGGAGCCAGTTCCGGTGCCCGCAGCCAGTAGTGGCCCACCATTCGCTGTTCATCGGCATTGGCGATGGCTCCACCCTCCAGGGCCGCCATGGCCGCCATGGCGTCCTGCATGCGGGGGCGGATGGCCTCCAGATCAGCCGACCCAACCGCCATCCGGCTGATGTCGAGCCAGAACCCGAGCTCTTCGTCGTACCAGAGCAGATCACAGAACCGTTGCCACTGACTGGCCGGGTTCGAGGCATCGAGGTTGGCGAGCATGGCCCAGGCGGCTCTACCGCTGCAGCTGCCAAAACCTAGGGCCCTGACCCTGTGCTGAGCGTCAAAGGGGCCGGACGCCAGACCGATCCCGGAGTCAGACAACCCTTGCAAGGCTTCTTAAGATGATTGGCGAAGTTTTGTGTGTCGGAGGAAGGCCAATCGCCTGGCGCGCTCGCAACGCACTCAGCCGTGGGCGCCGGCTCCTTCCCCTGGCTGTCACGTGCCTGGCCCTGGTTGGGCTTTCCCAGGCCTGGCCCCTGGCGCCTTCCGGCAGTCGTCCGGCAACCATCCCGGTGCTGCCGGTGGCCGCCGATCCAGATCCGGATCCGGTGCGGTTCAGTGCCGAGGAACTTCAGGAACTGGAGCGCCGCTTCGGGGTTCACGGCCCCCAGCCCCGTCTGGCCCAGCTGTTCAGCGATGGCATCATTGGCCAGATCCAGCCCCTGCGCTCCCACACGATCAATCGGATCGTGGCCCTGCAGCCCCTGATCCGTTCGGAGTCGCGCCGGCAGCGGGTCAACCCCATGCTGGTGACCGCGGTGCTGTTCGATGAAATGCGGCACGCCAAACCCGGTGAAGATCTGCCCCTGGCCGCCCACTCCGGGTTGTTCAGCACCCACGGGCCAGCCCAACTCGGCCTGGGGGAGATGCAGAAGCAGGGGTTGCTGCCGGCCGAGCCGGGCCCCGAGGAGGTGGCCGCAGCCCGGGAACGGCTGCTCGATCCGGAGCAGAACGTACGGCTGCTGATCGGCAAATTCGCCCGCCTCAGCCGCGCGCTGCAGCTGCCCCGCCACCGCGAACTCCAGGCCAGCGGCTCCCCGGGCGACACCAAGGCCCTCGCCACCCTCGCCTACCTCCACAACGGCAAGCTCGACTATCCCCGTCGCATCCTCCGCCACATGCAGGATCCCGAGCTGCACGCGCTCGTCTATGGCAGCCACCACAAATCGATTTCACCCCTGATCTAGACAGCTCTGGCGGCTGCCCGTCCGCACCCGGGGCTTGCCATCAGCGCAGCCTTCCCATCAGCACAGCCTTCCCAGATCGGCGAGCCGCTGCTGCAGGGCCCGCCAGTTGAAGCTGCGGGGATCGGCCCGCTCACTGCCCAGATCCACGGCCCGGTGGGTGGTGATCCGATCGGGCCCGATCGGGAAGCGGTCCATCCAGGTGGCCAGCAGCGCGGCCAGGGCGTCGTACTGCGCCGGGGTATAGCCGCTGTGGGTGGGAGCGGCGTCTTCGCCGTCGATCGGGGTCTCCAGGCTCACGTGGAGGGCGAAGTTGTTCACCGAGCCGCCCACCCTGGGATTGGTGACGACCCACTGGCCATTGAAGGCGGAGTTGCCGGCTCCGAACGCGCGCAGCCCCGGGTCCAGCACCTGCACCACGGCTCCATCCGTGCCGATCAGCACGTGGTAGCTCACCTGGTCCTCGTCGCGGGGGTGAGGTGTGACGAACGTGTTGATCGCCGAGCCGATCCCATACACGGTTTCGTGCAGAACCACCAGCCGCGGTGTGGGGTCCAGCAGGTTGCCGTAGGCATCGCGGCGGAAGCGCTCGCCGAAGTTGCTGGGATGGATCTGCACCCGGGCCGGGGAATCCCGGATCGCGGCCATCAGCTGCTCCAGTCGGGCCCGGCGGCGGGGATCGGCCGGGGTGCAGCGCC
>JBEDAU010000040.1:0-2740 GCA_041177605.1 Cyanobacteriota bacterium
AGGACCAGCGCCATTTCGGCCTCGCCGAGGAGCCCCTTGAGCTCTTCGACGATCTGTTGCTTGTTCTCCAGCGTGCGGCCCATGGGAAACGGAACGGATCGGGGGAACAAGCCGGGTACGCGGCCCCTGGACGCTCCGCTTGATGGGCGGAGCCCGAGGCCGCGGCGTGTTGACCACCCGAATCACTGGGGCTGAGGGACTCAGCCGAAGCGCAGCGGAGAAGCAAACCTGTCGCGTGGACCTCGGCAGGACTTACGGAACCGGCCCTGGTCAGCTGAGTGCTGATCCGGACGGCCCACCTGCTGTCTTGGGCAGGGCGCGTGCCCTTCTGGCATAAGCCAGTTGCTTACCTTACAGCACCACAAAAAAATCCCCCTCCGAGGAGGGGGATGGCAGCCCGGCCGATGGGCGCCGGATCAGGCCTCCTGCTTGAGGTCCTGCAGGGCGGCGAAGTCGACCTGCACCGAGGGGCCCATGGTGGAGGTCACGTAGAGGGAGCGCCAGTAGCGGCCCTTCGCCCCGCTGGGCTTGTTGCGGTCGATGGTTTCCTGCAGGGCCTTGAGGTTGTCGAGCAGCTTGGCCGCATCGAAGCTGGCCTTGCCGAAGCGCACGTGCACGATGCCGCTGCGGTCTGCCCGGAACTCCAGTTTGCCGGCCTTGAACTCGGCGATGGCGCCGGCCAGGTCGGTGGTCACGGTGCCGGCCTTGGGGTTGGGCATCAGGCCGCGGGGACCGAGCACCCGGCCCAGCTTGGCCACCTTGGGCATCATGTCCGGGGTGGCGATCAGCAGGTCGAAGTCCGACTTGCCCTTGGCGATCTCTTCCACAAGATCGTCGTCACCGGCCACATCGGCGCCGGCGGCCTTGGCGGCGGCCACGGCCTCACCGCGGGCGATCACGGCAATGCGGATCGACTGGCCGGTGCCGTGGGGCAGCGCCACGGTGGTGCGCAGCTGCTGGTCGGTGTATTTGGGATCGATGCCCAGACGCACGTGGGCTTCGATCGTCTCGTCGAACTTGGCGTTGGCGTTGGCCTTCACCAGCTCAATGGCCTCGAGCGGGGCATGGGCCCGGTCGGCGACCTTGGCGGCCAGTTCGGTGTAGCGCTTGGAAACTTTGGGCATGGCAGGTAAGGGGTGCGGGCGAACCGGTGGCTCGGCTCAGGCGCGTGGTGCAGCGGAGCTGCTCAACGGCACGGGCGGATCACTGGGTCTCCCCCGGTGAATGGGACAGACAATTCAGGCTGCAGCCGGAGGGCTTCAGTCCTTCACGGCAACGCCCATGTTGCGGGCGGTGCCTTCGATGATGCGCATGGCCGACTCCACGCTGGTGCAGTTGAGGTCGGGCAGCTTGGTCTTGGCGATCTCTTCGAGCTGGGCGCGGGAAATGGCGCCCACCGACCCCTTGGCGGAGGTGGCGGCACCCTTCTCGATGCCGGCGGCCTTGGAGATCAGCACCGAGGCGGGCGGAGTCTTGAGGATGAAGGTGAAGCTGCGGTCTTCGAAGACCGAGATCTCCACCGGAATCACAAAACCGGCCTTGTCCTGGGTGCGGGCGTTGTACTCCTTGCAGAACGCCATGATGTTGACCCCGTGCTGGCCGAGGGCAGGGCCCACCGGCGGTGCGGGGTTGGCTTTACCGGCATCAAGGGCCAGCTTGATAACGGCAACGACTTTCTTGGCCATCGTCTGTGCGTCGGTTGACTGCGGATCACCTCCGTGGAAGGGGAGGCGGTGCGAAGACGGCCGCCCTCCGCAGGGAGACGGCCGCTGGGCGGGCCAGGGGCCCTTAGCTCTGCTTGCTGATCTGGGAGAACTCCAGCTCCACCGGCGTTTCCCGACCGAAGATCGAGAGCAGGGCCTTGAGCTTGTTGCGCTCGCCGCTCACCTCGATCACCTCGCCCTGGAAGTCCTTGAACGGGCCGGCGGTCACCAGGATCTGATCGCCCTCGGCCAGATCCACCTTGACCACCGGCTTCTTCTCTGCGGCGCGCTTGAAAATCCGGTCGACCTCGGTGCGGCTCAGCGGCCGGGGTTTGATGTGGCCGCGGGCCTTGGCGGTGCCGCGCCGCTCCTCGGCCCCCACGAAATTGATCACGTTGGGAGTGCTGCGCACCGCCATCATCGTGTCTTCATCCAGCACCATGCGCACCAGCACATAGCCCGGGAACACCTTCTCCTCGGTGCTAGTGCGGCTGCCGTCCTTCTTGAGCTTCACCCCCGGGGTCTGGGGAATCTCGATCTCGAGGATGCGGTTGTCGACGCCGAGGGTCACCGCCCGCTGCTCCAGCGTGGCCTTCACCTTCTTCTCGCAGCTGGAGGCCACCTGCACGGCATACCAGCGCGCCACCTGGGGCTTCTCGGCGGCCGCCTCGGCAGTCGCCGCGCCGGGGCCGGGCAGCTCCAGCACCGCCGTCTCGGCAGCCTCGCCGGCCGCTGCGGTGGCCTGCTCGGAGGCGGCGTCGTGCGGGCTGATGGACAGGGAGTCGGACACGGGGCTCGAGGTCGGGGAGGGGATCAGCGGAACACCTGGGTGGCGGCCCAGCCGTAGAAGCGGTCGATGGCGGCGATCGCCGCAGCCGAGAGGCCCACCATCAGGATCACCGCCAGCGATTCACTGAACAGCTGCTGACGGCTCGGCCACACCACCTTGCGCAGTTCGGCCACGGTGGTCGCCGCGAAGCCGGAGGCCGGCTCCGCCGGCGGGGCTTGGGGGGCATCTGCCGAAGCAGATGCCCCCC
>JBEDAU010000041.1:0-9701 GCA_041177605.1 Cyanobacteriota bacterium
CACTCAGGCGCCTGAGGACAGGTGCCTGAGAATGGGTGGGCAGGGACGGTTCAGAACGGTGATCCCCATCACCCGGCCCAGACCCTGCCTGACACCTGTCTACACCATCTCTGGCGTCATGGGGGATCCCCGGCGCTACTGATAGGGGATCCCAATAAAAAAAGCCCGTGGCCAATGGCCTGGGCCTGGTGATGGGGACAGAGCCACCGAAGCGGGGAATCCCGTCTGAGGCAACAACCTGGCGGCCGTTTGCCGGAGCGTCCTCCCAGGGGCTTGACGCCCCCACGGGGCAATCCGGCCTGGGTCTCAGGCGTCGCTTTCCTTCTTGCGTGAGGTCTTGCCCTCCAGCAGCTCCAGCAGGGCTTCCATCTGGGCCATCACCCCACGAACCTCGCCGGCCTCAGGAAGCAGGCCATCCTCCATCACCCCCTGATGCATCTCGCGCAGTTCCTGGCGGATGTAGCGCAGGTGACTCACCACCTGTTCGCGCTTCGATTGCGACATCGACGGAGACGGAACGTGACCCCCTTTTACCGCATCGCCCTCCAGGTCCCCGCGTTGTGGTCAGCTCAGCTCTGGCCGAACTGGGCCCGGGCCTGGTCGTAGAAGCTCTCGGTGACCTCCGATTGGCCTGCTTCGGCGGCCAGGCTTTCGATGCGCTTGCGCACCACGGGCCGCACGAAGAAGGGCACTTCCTTGAGGCGCGACTCAGCTTGCGGGGTCCAGTTCACGGCTGCGGCTGCGGGATGCGGGTAACGATTCAGGCGGCCCCCCGGGATCGGCCGAACGCGCCTGGTGGCCCAGGGCAGAGGTCCTCCACACCAGGTGGGAACCCATGGCCAGACGTCGCAGGCTTGGCCAGCCTGCTGACGGGTCATCAGCACTCTGCTGGGCAGTCAGCGGTCTGCTGGGAGATCAGCCGGTGGGTCGGGAAATGGAGAATAGGGGACTCGAACCCCTGACCTCTGCGGTGCGATCGCAGCGCTCTACCAGCTGAGCTAATTCCCCGTGGGTTGAGGGTCCCGGAGCTTGGAGCCCGGGCCGACCGGTGGCTTGGGGCAACGGGTCGCTGCTGCCAATCCCCCCTCGGTCTTCCCATTATCTCCTCATAGCCTCCAGATCAGCCCCATCGCTTCGCCTCCGGCGATTCGCCTGCCGATGTCCGAGTCGAGTTCTGCCCCGTTCCCCGACGCGATCACGCCGGAGCGCCTGGCCGCCTTTGATGAGGCCAGCACCGCCGACCTGGCCCGTCGGCTCGACGAGGACGACTACCCGACCCCCTTCGCTGGTCTGGCGGACTGGCACCTGATGCGTGCCCTGGCGATCCATCGCCCTGAGCTGGCCCGCCCCTACCTGCACCTGGTGGACCAGGAGCCCTTTGATGAGGACTGACCCCCTGGACGGCCGGCGGGTGCTGGTGGGCATCTCCGGCAGCATTGCGGCCGTCAAGTTGCCCCTGGTGGTGAGTGCCCTGGTGCAACGGGGGGCGGAGGTGCGCTGTGTGCTCACCGCCAGCGCCGCTGAGCTGGTCAGTCCCACCGCCCTGGCCAGCCTCAGCCGTCACCGCTGTTACCTCGACGCCGACCAGTGGAGTCATCAGGCCTCTCGGCCCCTGCACGTGGAACTGGCGGAGTGGGCAGACCTGGTGCTGCTGGCCCCCCTCAGCGCCACCAGCCTGGGGCGCTGGGTGCATGGCCTCGCCGACACGCTGCTGGCGTCGACCCTGCTGGCCACCGAGGCCCCTGTTTTGGCGGCGGCCGCCATGAACACCAGCATGTGGATGGCCGCGCCGGTGCAGCGCAACTGGCAGCTCCTCCACGCCATGGAGCGGGTGATGCCGCTCGGCCCGGCCGAGGGGATGCTCGCCTGTGATCGTCAGGGGTCGGGCCGCATGGCCGAGCCGGCCCAGCTGCTGCTGGCTCTGGAGTCGCTGGCACTCTGGGGCTGGCAGCGCGACTGGCAGGGACTGCGGTTGCTGGTGAGCGCCGGCCCCACCCGCGAGCCGCTGGATCCGGCCCGATGCCTGACCAATCCCAGCACCGGGCGGATGGGAGTGCTACTGGCCCAGGCGGCCCGCCTGCGCGGTGCTGACGTGCGCCTCGTCCATGGCCCGCTCCAGGTGGATCCTGCGCTGCTGCTGGGGCTGGAGCGGGTCCCGGTCCAGACCGCAGCCGAGATGGAGCAGGCCCTGATCGGGGCCCAGCCCGAGGCCGATGCCATCGCCATGGCGGCTGCCGTGGCCGACCACCGCCGCGCGGCCCCCCTGGCCGACAAGCTGCCCAAGCAGGCCCTGGAACGGGAGCTGGCCGGCGGCTGGCAGACGGTGCCGGATCTGCTGGCCGCTCTGGTGGAGCGGCGTCCGGCCGGTCAGCGGATCCTGGGGTTTGCGGCCCACAGCGGTGATGTGCTGGCTCAGGCCAGGGCGAAACATGCCCGCAAGGGGTGTGACCTGCTGTTCGCCAACCCGATCGACCAGCCCGATGCCGGGTTCGGGGCGGCGACCAATCGGGGCTGGCTGCTGGGTCCGGGCGAGCGGGTGGAGGAGCTGGGTCCAGCCGGCAAGCTGGCGATCGCCCATGCCTTGCTCACGGCGCTGCGCCCCGACAATCAGGCGGCCAGGGGGTGATCGTCTTCGGGGCGATCCCGTTGCAGCAGGTCCATGAAGGTGCGCAGCTGCAGGCGTGGGATGTAGGGCCATCCACCGCTCTGCTCCATGCGCTGCAGCAGAGCAAACAGGGCGTTGCGGTCGGCCGGCAGGCTGTTGCGGAACGGGCCGTCCTGCAGGGTGCGGTGCAGCTGTTCCAGTTGGCGCAGCAGTTCGAGCAGGGCGGCCGGCTCGCCGTTCAGTTCGGCCGAGAGGGCCTCGAGGCCGGCGAGGGCCTGGCGCAGTCGCTCCTGCTGGTCCGCCGTCAGGGCGGAGCCGGGTGTCGGTGCTGGGTTGGTGATCGGACTGGCAGACAAGCTCACATACGGGTTGTTGAGAGCCGCGACATCGTACGGGGAACGGACGTTTTGCACCGGTAGGATCCGCGCCAGCCCAGTTATCGCCCCTCCCTGCGGCGTTCTCCCATGCGTTTTCGTCCTCTGCTGGCCCTCGTGCTGGCGCTGTGCCTGACCCTGGTGACCGCCTGTAGCGGTGGGGCGGAGGCCAAGGATCGCGCCAGCCTCACCTACGACGACATCCACAACACCGGCCTGGCCAACGACTGCCCGACCCTGCCCGAATCGGCCCGAGGCTCGATCGCCCTCACCGCCGGTGGCAAGTATCAGCTGCGCGAGCTCTGCCTCCACCCCGCCGAGGTGTTCGTCAAGGGCGAGCCGACCAACAAGCGCCAGGAGGCCCAGTTCGTGCCCGGCAAGATCCTGACCCGCTTCACCACCAGCCTCGATCAGGTCTATGGCGATCTCAACGTGCAGGGCGATGCCCTCAACTTCGAGGAGCAGGGTGGTCTCGATTTCCAGCTCGTCACCGTGCTGCTGCCCGGTGGTGAGGAAGTGCCCTTCGTGTTCTCCAGCAAGGAGCTGAGTGCCACCGCCGAAGGCGCGGCCATCTCCACCAGCACCGACTTCAGCGGCAGCTATCGGGTGCCCAGCTACCGCACCTCCAACTTCATCGATCCCAAGGGTCGCGGTCTCACCACCGGCGTGGAGTACACCCAGGGCCTGGTGGCGCTGGGTGCCGACAGTGAAGGTCTCGAGCGCGAGAACATCAAGCGCTACGTCGATGGCACCGGCACGATGGAGCTCTCGATCACCAAGGTCGACAGCGCCACTGGGGAGTTTGCCGGGGTGTTCACCGCCATCCAGCCCTCGGATACCGATATGGGCTCCAAGGATCCGCTCGACGTCAAGATCACCGGCCAGCTCTATGGCCGTCTGGAGCAGGCCTGATTCCCTGGCCCAGCTCCCCATCGGCACGGTTGCAAGGGCCCCCAGGGGCCCTTTTTGCTGGCCGGCAGGATCGCCGCGCCCTGTCTGGGAGAATCCAGGCCTCCCGAACACCTGGCCATGACCGTTGCCGCCGCGGCTGTTGCCCACACCGGCCTGATCCCCCCCCACGGCGGCAGCCTGGTGGATCTGATGGTGCCGGCGGCGGAGCGCGAGGCGGTGCGCGCCAGTGCCACCAAGCAGCTCGAGTGCAGCGACCGCAACGCCTGCGACGTGGAGCTGCTGATCGTGGGTGGCTTCTCTCCCCTGCGCGGCTTCATGCACCAGGAGGATTACGAGTCGGTGGTGGAGACCAACCGCACCAGCAGTGGTCTGCTGTTCGGTCTGCCGATCGTGCTCGATACCACCGATGCCTCGCTGGCCATCGGCGACAGGGTGCTGCTCACCTATCGGGGCCAGGAGCTGGCGGTGTTCACGGTGGAAAGCCGCTGGGAGCCCGACAAGGTGCGGGAAGCCAACGGCTGTTACGGCACCACCTCCCTCGAGCATCCAGCCGTACGCATGATCGCCACCGAGCGCGGTCGCTGGTACCTGGGCGGCAGCCTCCAGGGACTGGAACTGCCACGCCGGGTCTTTCCCTGCAAGACCCCGGCGGAGGTGCGGGCCACCCTGCCCGCCAACGAGAGCGTTGTGGCCTTCCAGTGCCGCAATCCCATTCACCGCGCCCACTACGAGCTGTTCACCCGGGCCCTCCATGCCGGCAACGTCAGCGAGGGCGGCGTGGTGCTGGTGCACCCCACCTGTGGCCCCACCCAGGACGACGACATCGCCGGTGAAGTGCGCTTCCAGACCTATGAGCGCCTGGCCGCCGAAGTTGCCAATCCCCGCATCCGCTGGGCCTATCTGCCCTATTCGATGCACATGGCTGGCCCCCGCGAGGCGCTGCAGCACATGATCATCCGTAAGAACTACGGCTGCACCCACTTCATCATCGGTCGCGATATGGCGGGCTGCAAGAGCTCCCTCACCGGCGACGATTTCTACGGCCCGTACCAGGCCCAGGATTTTGCCCGGGACCACGCCCCTGAACTGGGCATGGAAACCGTGCCCTCCCTCAACCTCGTCTACACAGAAGAGGAGGGCTACGTGACGGCCGAACATGCCGAGGCCCGTGGCCTGCACGTGAAGAAGCTCAGCGGCACCCAGTTCCGCCAGATGCTGCGTGGTGGCGAGGAGATCCCGGAGTGGTTCGCCTTCCGTAGTGTGGTGGAGGTGCTGCGGGCCGCCGCCTGAGGCGGACTGGCCCCGGTTAACATTCCTTTACTTGATTCTCAGCAGAGGCGAGGCCCGTGAAGAAACGCTGGCGTAACGCGGGGCTTTACGTGCTCCTGGTGATCGTGATGATCGCAGTGGGGACGGCCTTCCTGGATCGGCCCAACCCGGCCAACCAGCCCAACACCATGCGCTACAGCGAGTTTGTGGAGGCGGTGCAGGCCAATGAGGTGAGCCGGGTGCTCATCTCCCCCGACCGCGGCACGGCCCAGGTGGTGGAGAACAGTGGTCAGCGGGCCCTGGTGAACCTGGCCCCTGACAAAGATCTGCTCAAGCTGCTCACCGACCACGACGTGGACATCGCTGTGCAGCCCAGCCGCGAGCCGGCGGCCTGGCAACAGGCCGTGGGCAGCCTGATCTTCCCGCTGCTGCTGCTCGGTGGCCTGTTCTTCCTGCTGCGCCGCGCCCAGGGCGGCGGCGGCAACCCCGCCATGAACTTCGGCAAGAGCAAGGCCCGGGTCCAGATGGAACCCCAGACCCAGGTGACCTTCGGCGATGTGGCCGGCATCGAGGGCGCCAAGCTGGAGCTCACTGAGGTGGTCGACTTCCTCAAGAATCCCGATCGCTTCACGGCCGTCGGCGCCAAGATCCCCAAGGGGGTGCTGCTGGTGGGTCCTCCCGGTACGGGCAAGACCCTGTTGGCCAAAGCCGTTGCCGGCGAAGCCGGCGTTCCCTTCTTCTCGATCTCAGGCTCAGAGTTCGTCGAGATGTTCGTGGGTGTGGGCGCCAGCCGGGTGCGCGATCTGTTTGAGAACGCCAAGAAGAACGCCCCCTGCATCGTGTTCATCGATGAGATCGATGCGGTGGGCCGTCAGCGCGGCGCCGGTCTCGGCGGAGGCAACGACGAGCGCGAGCAGACTCTCAACCAGTTGCTCACCGAGATGGACGGCTTCGAGGGCAACACCGGCATCATCATCGTTGCCGCCACCAACCGTCCCGACGTTCTCGATGCGGCCCTGATGCGACCCGGTCGCTTTGATCGCCAGGTCGTGGTCGATCGCCCCGACTACAACGGTCGGCTGCAGATTCTGGGTGTCCATGCCCGCGGCAAGACCCTCGCCAAGGATGTCGACCTCGACAAGGTGGCTCGCCGTACGCCTGGCTTTACCGGCGCCGACCTCGCCAACCTGCTCAATGAGGCAGCCATCCTGGCCGCCCGCCGCCAGCTCACTGAGGTCTCGATGGATGAGGTGAACGACGCCATCGAGCGGGTCATGGCGGGCCCGGAGAAGAAGGACCGGGTGATGAGCGAAAAGCGCAAGCGTCTGGTGGCCTATCACGAGGCCGGCCATGCCCTGGTCGGTGCCCTGATGCCTGACTACGACCCGGTCCAGAAGATCTCGATCATTCCCCGCGGCCAGGCTGGCGGCCTCACCTTCTTTACCCCCAGCGAGGAGCGGATGGAGTCGGGCCTGTATTCCCGCGCCTACCTTCAGAACCAGATGGCCGTGGCCCTTGGTGGTCGGGTGGCCGAGGAGATCGTCTACGGCGAAGACGAGGTGACCACCGGAGCCTCCAATGATCTTCAGCAGGTGGCCCGTGTGGCCCGCCAGATGGTGACCCGGTTCGGCATGAGCGATCGCCTTGGGCCCGTTGCCCTGGGCCGCAGCCAGGGGGGCATGTTCCTCGGCCGTGACATCGCAGCTGAGCGCGACTTCTCCGAAGACACGGCCGCCGCCATCGATGAGGAGGTGAGCCAGTTGGTGGCCGAGGCCTACAAGCGGGCTACCGAGGTGCTCAGCGCCAATCGTTCGGTGCTCGATGAGCTTGCCGACATGCTGGTGGAAAAGGAAACCGTCGACGCAGAACAGCTCCAGGAGTTGCTGATTCGCTCTGATGTGAAGGTGGCTGAATACGTCTGAGTTGCGCCCTGATCCTGAGCTCTCTGCGCAGGGCCTGATCGCGGGTCTCAGCACCCAGCCCCTTCTGGTTGTGCTCAGGCCCCGCAATCACCATCAGGCCCGTCGCCAGCTGGACCTTCTGCTGGCGGCGGGCCTCGTGCATGTGGAGCTGGCGGTTGAGGCCACCGAGGCCTGGGTCTCGATGGCCCGCAGCCTGGTCGCCGACTTCCCCACCCTGCGGCTGGGAGTGGCTTCCGTGCGCTGCGACGCCCACCTGGATGCCGCCCAGGCCGCGGGCCTGCGCTATGCAGTGTCGCCCGTGCTGGACCGGAGCCTGCTGGAGCGGGCCCGGGCCTCGGCCCTGCCGTTGGTGCCGGGTGTGATGACCCCTTCGGAGGTCCACCGGGCTGTGCAATGGGGAGCCAGGCTGGTGAAGCTGTTTCCGGCACAGGCCATCGGCATCGGCTACTGGCGGTCATTGCAGGGGCCCCTCGGGCCGCTGCCGTTCTGCATTGCCGCCGGTGGCCTCACCCTCGACGACGTGGAACCGTGGTTGGCGGCGGGCGTGGATGCCGTGGCCGTGGGCTCGTCCCTGTTCGGTAGTTCTGGCGGGGGCAGAGCCTCCGTTGAGGGATCCGCGCCGTCCCTGCCGCAGCACCCGCACGACTTGCCGGGTCTGCTGAGCCGCCTGCGGCAGCTCAGGGAGACGGCGTGGCGAGCATCGGGCTGAGCGTTCATGGGGCCACCCAGAGGTGTCAGCCGTCCGTAGGACCTCCCGCTGGAGCTTGCCCTGGAGCTGATCTCAAGATCAGATCACCACAGGCTGCACTGGCCCTGCTGGCGCAGCAGGTGATCGGCCAGCACCAGGGCCACCATCGCTTCTACCATTGGCACCGCTCTGGGCAGCACACAGGGGTCGTGGCGGCCCTTGGCGGCCAAGGTGGTGGCCTCTCCGGCCGCGTTGATGGTCTGCTGTTCCTTGCGGATCGTGGCGGTGGGCTTGAACGCCACCCGGATCACGATCGCTTCGCCGTTGCTGATGCCTCCCTGAATGCCGCCGGAGTTGTTGGTGGCGGTGTGCAGGGAGCCGTCTGCCGTCGGCAGGAAGGCATCGTTGTGCTCGCTGCCCTTGAGCAGGGTGCCGGCAAAGCCAGAGCCGATCTCAAAGCCCTTGGTGGCCGGTAACGACATCACCGCCTTGGCCAGGTCGGCCTCCAGCTTGTCGAACACCGGCATCCCCAGGCCCACTGGAGGGCGGCGCACCACGCAGGTGATCACGCCACCGCAGGAATCCCCCTCCCGGCCGATCGCCTCGATCCGCTCGACCATCCGTTCGGCCGTGGCGGGGTCCGGACAGCGCACGATGGTGCTCTCAACGGCGTTCAGCGTCACCGTTGCCGGATCGATCGCCGCTTCGATCGTGTGGATGCGCTGCACCCAGGCCAGCACCTCGGTGCCGTTTGCCCTGGCCAGCAACTGCTTGGCGATGGCCCCTGCAGCGACCCGCCCGATGGTCTCGCGGGCAGAGGCTCTGCCGCCGCCGCTGCGGGCCTGGATGCCGTATTTGGCCTGGTAGGTCGCGTCGGCGTGGGAGGGGCGGAAGGCCACCTCCATCTCCTTGTAGTCCTGGGGGCGTTGGTCCTTGTTGCGCACCACCATGGCGATCGGCGTGCCCAGGGTGACCCCATCCAGCAGCCCGCTGAGGATCTCGACCCGGTCGTCCTCCTTGCGGGGTGTGGTGATTTTGCTCTGGCCCGGCTTGCGCCGATCGAGTTCGGCCTGGATGGCCTCCAGATCCAGCTCCAGCCGTGGCGGACAGCCATCGACGATCACCCCCACGCCGCCGCCGTGGGATTCGCCGAACGTGCTGATGCGAAAGAGCTGGCCGAAGCTGCTGCCCATGGGGAAGTGCCGTCCCTGTGAGCCTACGCAGAGGCCCCGGGGCGGCGGGCGATGATCTCCAGCACCGTTGGCCCCATCCAAAGACTGCCGGGGTCCTGGCGGGCGGCGGCCATGGCGGCTTCGGCCTCCACCGCTTCGGCCGCGCTCCACAGCCCCAGCTCCTGCAGCCGCTGGCCGTACACCCGCACGAAGGGCTCCATCCACTGGGCCACCCAGCTGCCGGGGCCGCCCACGCAGGCCAGGGGCCGTACCACTTCGATTCGGAACCCCCGGCCAGCCAGCAGCGAGGGCAGCCGTCGGCCGACATTCGCATCGCCGCCGCCGGCCGCAAAGCTCTCGAGCACCCGCGCGCCGAAGCGCTGCAGGACACTCCCCTGGGGATGCAGCCCGAAGGTTTCCCAGTGGATGTATTCGTGAAACACGGCCGCCCCTCCAGGCCGCAGGGCCAGCAGCAGCTGGGCGATCAGCGGATCGAGATCGCCTAAAAACATCGCCACCCAGCGACACCAGCTCAGGTCGAAGCCCTGCAGCGGCAAGGGAGGTTGGTGCAGGTCGTGGGCGGTGAAGCTCAGCTGGCTCAGCCCGCTGCTGGCGGCCAGGGCCTCAGCGGCGGTCAGATAGGCGGGGTTGTTCTCCAGGCCCAAGACCCGCCCGCCAGGACCCCGGCAGTCTTTGGATGGGGCCAACGGTGCTGGAGATCATCGCCCGCCGCCCCGGGGCCTCTGCGTAGGCTCACAG
>JBEDAU010000042.1:0-3714 GCA_041177605.1 Cyanobacteriota bacterium
TCCCCCTTCAGGTGGGGATGTCGCTGACGGCCAACATCAAACTGCGGAAGGTGACCTATCTGCAGCTTCTCCTGGGTGGCTTCAAGGACAAAGCCGACGCCCTGCGTCGCATCTGAGATCAGTTGCTGAGGTTGTCATGTCCAGCCAGCGCGGCCCCTTGCGATTCTTCTGGCTTCGGCCTGCCTCCGGTGCCTGCGCCTGGCTGCTTGAGCGGCGCACCGTGCTGTCCTTCGTCGGTTGCCTGGCCTTGCTGACTGCGCCGCCACTGCCGGCCCAGGCAATTCCCCGCCTGGACCTCCAGCCCTATCCCGCCCCCGCTCCCGGTGAATCGCGCTGGGTCATTCAGCTACCCGGGGTGCTGCGGCCCGGGAACGATCCGGCCCTGTCCCCCAACCCGGCCGAGTGGCAGGTGGAGCTGATCGTGGGCAGGCCGCTGGAGGTCGACTGCAATCGCACGCTGCTGCGCGGCCAGATCAGGGCCGAGACAGTGCCGGGCTGGGGGTACGCCATCTACCGTGCCAGTGGTGGCGAGCTCGCTGCCACCACCCGCATGGCCTGTTCCCCGGATCAACCCCGGCGACGGACCTTTGTGCCCCTGGCCGGTCCGCCCACGCTGGTGCCCTACAACGCCAGCCTGCCGATCGTGGTCTATGCCCCCAGGGCGATGGAGGTACGGTGGCGGGTGTGGAAGCCGGAACGGCGCCAGCAGACGGCAGCACGGCTGTGATGTGAACCCAGCGACTGGTTCAGGCTGGGTCCCCGCACGGCACCCAGCACCCCGCTCAGCGCACCCCCAGCTGCTTGTGGGTCTGCAGGCCCAGCCGCCAGGTGGCGTGGGCCCTGACGTAGTCCAGGGCCAGGGTGAGGCCCGCTGAACTCCCCCAGCCGGGCTGGAGCAGCAGGGTTGGCCGGTTGCCGGCCGCTTCAGCTGCCGCAGCCATCGCCTCGGCAAAGCTCAGGTCGGCGGCCTCATGCACGACCACCTTCAGTTCGTGGCAGGCGGCCAGGCACGGCGTTTGCGGTGGCCTGTGGCGCTTGGGCGAGAGGGTGATCCAGTCGAAGGCGCCGCTGAGCGCATCCACGCCGCTGGTCTCCAGGTGCAGCGGCAGCTCCAGGGGCTCCAGGGCGGCGCAGAGCGGGTCGAGGTCGTGGTGCAGGGGTTCGCCGCCGGTGATCACCACAAATCCGGCGCCGGCCCGCTGCGCCGCATTGGCTTCCGTGGCCAGCTCTGTCACCGAGCGCGGCGGGTGGGCGGCGCTGGGCCAGGAGTGTTTGGTGTCGCACCAGCTGCAGCCCACTGTGCAACCGGCGAGCCGGATGAAGAAGGCGCTGCGGCCGCTGTGGACACCCTCCCCCTGCAGGGAGTGGAACGTCTCGACCACCGGCAGCGCGTTCAGCTGCGGCTGGAAGGGGCGGCCGATCGGCCCCAGCCCGGGCCCCGGGGTGCGGCCAGCGCTGCCGGTATCCGTGCCGGTATCAGTGGCTGAGGGGGCTGGGGGCAACGGTGCTGGGGCTGGAGATGGCTTCCAGGGGTGAGCGTGGCAGGCGCTGCTGGGCAGCGGCGACCAGCCCGCGGAACAGGGGATGGGGTTTGCCGGGCCTGGAGAGGAATTCGGGGTGGTATTGGCAGGCCGTGAAGAAGGGGTGGTCCTTCAGCTCGATCAGCTCGACCAGGCGCCCGTCGGGGGAGGTGCCGCTGATGGCGTAGCCCGACTCCAGAAACAGGGTTCGGTAGGCATTGTTGAACTCGTAGCGGTGGCGGTGCCGCTCGTAGACCACCTCTTCGCCGTAGAGCCGCTGGGCCAGGGTCCCCGCCTGCAGCCGGCAGGGGTAAACCCCCAGGCGCATGGTGCCCCCCAGGTCGACGACGTCCTGCTGTTCGGGCAGCAGGTGGATCACCGGATGGCTGGTGTCGGGATCGAGCTCGGCGCTGGTGGCATCGGCCAGGCCGGCCTGGTTGCGGGCCCACTCGATCACGGCGCACTGCATGCCCAGGCAGAGGCCCAGGAACGGCACCCGTTGCTCACGGGCCCAGCGGATCGCCGCCACCTTGCCGTCGACGCCGCGGTTGCCGAAGCCGCCGGGCACCACCACCGCATCCATGCCGGCCAGCAGTGGCTCGGCCCCCTGGGTCTCGATCTGCTCGGCGCAGATCCAGTGCAGATCCAGGGACGCATCGCAGTCGAGGCAGGCGTGGCGGAGTGCCTCCACCACCGAGAGGTAGGCGTCGTTGAGCTGTACGTACTTGCCCACCAGCGCCACCTTCACCGCCGGACCGGGGTTGCGCAGCTTGGTGACCAGGTCGGCCCAGCCGGCCATGTCGGTGTCGTGGTTGGGCAACTGGAGCACATCGAGCACCTCGCGACAGAGGCCCTCCTGCTCCATCGCCAGTGGCACCGCGTAGATGCTGTCGGCATCGAGGGCCTGGATCACGGCGTGTTCCCGCACCCCGCAGAAGCCGCCGATCTTGCGGCGCAGCTCATCGCTCACCGGTCGATCGCTGCGGCACACCAGCACATCCGGTTGGATGCCGATCGAGCGCAGCTCCTTCACCGAGTGCTGGGTGGGCTTGGTCTTCAGTTCCCCCGACGTACCGATGTAGGGCAGCAGGGTCACGTGCACGTAGGCCGTGTCGTGACGGCCCACGTCGCCGCGGAATTCCCGGATGGCCTCGAGGAACGGCAGCGACTCGATGTCGCCCACGGTGCCGCCGATCTCAGTGATCACCACATCGGCGTTGCTGTTGGCCGCCACCCGCTGGATCCGTTCACGGATCTCGCCGGTGATGTGGGGGATCACCTGCACGGTGCCGCCGTTGTAGTCGCCGCGGCGTTCCTTGTTGATCACCGATTGGTAGATCGAACCGGTGGTCACGCTGTTCAGGCGTGACATCGCCGTGTCGGTGAAGCGCTCGTAGTGGCCGAGGTCAAGGTCCGTCTCAGCGCCGTCCTCGGTGACGAACACCTCGCCATGCTGATACGGGCTCATCGTGCCCGGATCGACGTTGAGATACGGATCGAGCTTGAGGATCGAAACGCTATAGCCCCGGCTCTTGAGCAGGCGCCCCAAGCTGGCGGCCACGATCCCTTTGCCGATGCTCGACACCACGCCACCGGTCACGAAGACGAATTTGGCCATGGCATCCGGAGCGACCCTTCAATGTACCGAGTGCTGTCTTGAGGCCCGAGTGCTGATGCGGGCCTGGGCAGGCAGAGGCGAGCGTCTCAACCCTCCAGCAGGCTTCTCAGCATCCAGGCGGTCTTCTCATGGATCTGCAGGCGCTGGGTGAGCAGATCGGCGGTGGGTTGGTCGTTGGCCTCCTCCGCCAGGATGAACACGCTGCGAATCGTGCGGGCCACAGCCTCATGCCCCTGCACCAACTCATGCACCATCTCGAGCGCCTTGGGAATGCCTTGGCTTTCAGGAATCGAGGAGAGCCCGCCGTAGGTGCTGCCTCCGAAGGGGGCGGGATGGCCGAGGGCGCGAATGCGTTCGGCAATCGCATCGAGCGCCGTCCAGAGTTCGGTGTATTGCTCCATGAACATCAGATGGAGCGTGTTGAACATCGGCCCGGTCACGTTCCAGTGGAAGCCGTGGGTCTTCGCGTAGAGCACGGTGCTGTCGGCCAGAACTCGGCCGAGGCCGGCGGCGATCTGGGCCCGTTGGTCTTCTGGAATGCCGATGTCGATCGGGGGTGCGGAGATGGTCATGGCG
>JBEDAU010000043.1:0-3164 GCA_041177605.1 Cyanobacteriota bacterium
CGAGGAGCCGCCAGCGGGGAACCGGAGGACATGGGAACACGCAGCTGTGGGCGGACCCTATCGCCGCCTGCTCAGGCGGCTGAGGCGGGATGTCTGGCGGTCACCCCGGAGCGGCGGGCCGCAGTGGAGCGCTGGGGTGGCGAAGATGGGGTTACAGGGCTCCATGCCCGACCCCATCCCTGCCATGGCCCTGCGCCTGCCGCCCTACCAGCCCCTGCCGGCCCCCCAGCCCGGCCAGGCGCTCCTGGAGGTGGCGGTAGCCGATCTCCAGCCCACCCAGCTCTGTGTGGGCCTGGCCGAGGTGCGCAGCCGGCAGCGGGATTTCAGCACCGAAACCCGTAACCAGCGCAGCGATTACCTGGGCAGCAAGCCGGTTCCGCTGGTGCGGGATCGCGCTGGGGCTCTCTGGATGGTGGATCGCCACCACCGGCTGCGGGCGCTGATTGAGCTCGACCCCGCCGCCACCGCCTTCGGCTACCTGGTGCTCCAACTGGAGAGCGACGATCGGGCCGCCGCACTGGAAGCCCTCAGCCAGCGCGGCTGGCTCTATCTCTATGACGGCCGCGGTCTCGGCCCCCTGCCGCCCACAGCACTGCCCAGCCGGCTCACGGGGCTGGAGGACGACCCCTTCCGCAGCCTGGTGTGGAAGCTCAAGAAAGAGGGGGTGATCCAGCCGGCGCCGCTGATTCCCTTCCACGAGTTCCGCTGGGGGGCCTGGCTGCGCCGCCGCTCCCTGCCTCCCTTCAGCTCTGATCGGCTGGAGCCGGCCCTGCCGGCTGCCAGGGCCCTGGTGCGCTCCAGCGCCGCCTCCCATCTGGCTGGCTGGACCGGCCAGCGCTGATCGATCGGAGCCCAGGGCGCCGCGGCTGCCCTTGGCAAGGCTGCTGCCCTTGGCAAGGCACTGCCGCCATGCCTAGACCGGAGGCAGCGTCGCCCGCTTCGCTGCTCCGCCGCTCTGCTGCTCCGCCATGCCCTACCGCCATCTGCTGGTCCCCACCGACGGCTCGGAGCTCTCCGCCAAGGCCGTGGCCCAGGCCGGTGCCCTCGCCCGGGCGTTGGGGGCCCGCCTCACCCTCTTCCACGTGCAGACGGCCTTCCCGATCTCATTGGTGGGGGTGGGTGAGCTGGTGGATCCCGCCACCGTGGATGCGCTGATCGAGGCGGCCCGCAGCCACAGCCAGCAGGTGCTCCATGAAGCCCGGGAACACCTGGCCGGGCAGGGACTGGTTGCCGACATCCTGTGCGAGGAGAACCCCCTCCCCCACCAGGCGATCGTGGCTGCTGCCGAACGGCTGGGCTGCGATCTGGTGGTGATGGCCTCCCATGGCAGGCGCGGGCTCCAGGGCGTGCTGCTGGGCAGCGAGACCCAGCGGGTGCTGAGCCACTGCAGCGTGCCGGTGCTCGTGGTTCGCTAGCGCCTGAGCTGCTGGGCTGGATGCCGGCCCCTACGCTGCGCACACGTGAGCGCGTTGTTGCCGTGGTGAAGGACGAGACCAGCCGAGCCGATGAGCTGCTGGCCCTGGGGTGGTCGGCCGACGACGTCCGGCGCTACGCCGAGCTGTGGGAGTACCGCCAGCGCTGGGGCGCGATCAACCTGGAGCGGGAGGATCGCCTGTTTCTGCGCAAGGCCGAGGCGGTTCTGCCCAAGCGTCTCAGTGGCAAAGCCGCCCAGAAGAAGAGTCTGCGAGACAAGTCGCACTACCGCTGGCTGGCGCTTCACCTGGAGGCCATGGTGGGGTCTGAGCCTGAACAGCAACTCGGCGGTGGTGAGCGGGGCGTGTGGCCCGTGCTGCTGGAGGAGGAGCTGCATGTGCTGGAGCACTTCGAGCCGGTGCTCGGCCTGCCGGACACCCTCAAGGCCCGGGAGTTGGTGGCCGTGCGCGAGCAGCTGGTGCAGCAGGCGCCGGCCTGCCGGGAGCTGACCTATGACTTCCGCGCCCCGATCGAGGAGCTGCGATCCCGCGAGAGCACCAGCTGGAAGCCGCTGCGCGGCGATACCAGCACCGACAGCCGTTACCCGGTGCTGGCCGCTGAAGCGGTCGATCCCTTCCGGAGCCAGGTGAGGCAGGAGCTGGGCGGCTGGATCCGCCAGCACTTCCCCTCCCTCAAGGACAGCGAGAAGACCGAGCTGGCCTAAGGGCGGCGGAGGTGCTCGAGGGCGCCCTGGCCGTGCAACTCGGCCAGGGCGTCGTAGCCGCCCACCAGGTCACCGTCGATCCAGATCTGGGGGACGGGACTGCCGGCCGGGGCGGCCACCTGCTCGTGATCGATCCCCAGGGTGCGCAACAGGCGCAGGGCCCTTGCCGAGTAAGGACAGCTCGGGTGCGACGCGATCTGCACCCGCGGCTCCATCGAAGCGGCAGTGGGGACAGCGCTGCCGGTGGAGGCGAGCCAACCCACCAGCAGATCCGCACCCCGCAGCACCACACTGCCCGCTTCCAGATGTCCGCCCCACACCTGGCAGTTTCCATCCGAGAAACTGAGGTGCAGATGCACCCCCTCCGGAGCCAATGTGCCGGTGAGGGTGATGATTTCGAGCTCGCCGCCCAGCACCGTGGGTCCATGGCGGCCCGGGCACTGGAAGGCTGCCTGCGACAGATTGCCGACCACACTCAGCACAAATCCGTGCCCCTGCCTCTGCCGGGCCAGGCCCTCCAGGCTGGTGCGCACGTCGTCGCCGGGATTGAGGTGCAGCGGCTCGGCAGCCAGGGTGAGCTGCATCAACACGGGTGCGTCGGCCCCGAGCCTAACCAGAGGGCTGCCGAGGCCCGCAGAGCTCTGGCCCTGTCGCACTAGACGGGTGCCGGTAAGCCGTTATCCTGATCGGGTGCTAATGATCTGATCTCAGCCATGCTCACCGGAGCCGATCTGCTCGCCAAGGTCAAAGAACTGGGCGACGCTTCCAAATCTGAACTCGTCCGCGCCTGCGGCTACGTCAGCACGAAGAAGGACGGCTCGGAGCGTCTGAACTTCACCGCTTTCTACGAAGCTCTGCTGGAAGCCAAGGGCCTCAGTCTTGGCAGCGACGGTGGCGGCCGCGGCAAGGGTGGCCGCAAGCTCAGCTACGTGGCCACGGTGCAGGGCAACGGCAACCTGCTGGTGGGCAAGGCTTACACCGCCATGCTCGACCTGCAGCCCGGCGATGAATTCGAGATCAAGCTGGG
>JBEDAU010000044.1:0-16612 GCA_041177605.1 Cyanobacteriota bacterium
CTGCGACGCCGCCGCCCACCGGCAGCCCATCGCCCATGCGCCGGGACTCGCCCTCGCCGCCGCCAGCCGAGGCCCAGACCGCGGCCGCGACCGTGGGGGTGGCGGTGGCTGCCGCGGCCCAGAACCCGACACCCGTGACCGCCGCCATCGACGAAAAAGCCCGCCGGCTGGCGGATTTCTTCAACGGCGAGGTGATCGACCTCGATCCCGGCGACGTGGCCTGAGCAGGCGGCTGCAGCTGGACGTCCGCTATCGGGCGTCCGCTGTCAGGCAGCCGCGGGATCCTGATCCGGCTCGGCTCCCAGGTGGGTGGTCTTGGCCCAGACGAGGGTTTTGGGCAACAAGGCCATGCGCAGGGTGGTCCAGGGGATCACCGCGAACCAATGACCCAGGTAGACGAGGCCCAGGGCCAGATTCAGCGGAGTCATGGCCGGCAAGGCAGGGCCCTCGCTGGAGCGACGACAACCGGTGTGGATCGACAGGCCGGAGAGCCCGAAGGCAACCACCGAGAGGGGCCAGAACAGCGGCAGGGTGCGGGTGAGCAGCGCCCCGGCCAGATCGGCCAGCGCCACCACGGGCATGGCGTACTGCAGCAGGAAAAAACAGGCCAGATCGAGACGCTGGGCAACCCTGAGCCGGCTGGAGCAGAGCTCTGGCCAGTAGTCGAAGAAACGCTGCAGACCACCCTCCGCCCAGCGCTGGCGCTGGCGCCAGAGGGCCGGCGGGGTGAGCACCGCCTCCTCGCGCACGGGGGGATTCCAGAGGATGCCGACCGGCTCCCCGGCCAGCAGCAGCCGGAAACTGAGATCCAGATCGTCGGTGACGGTGTCCTCGTTGAAACCCCCGGCGCGCTGCAGTCCATCCCGGCGCAGCAACTGGCCGTTGCCCCGCAGCTCGGCGACGCCACCGGTGGCGAGTCGCCCCTGCTGGATCACCGCATCGAGGGCCATCTCCATGGCCTGGGCCCGGGTCAGCCAGTTGGCCTGTGGGTTGACCACCGCCTTGCGGAGCTGGACCGCCGACCAGCCCCCTGCTTCCGCCATCGGGATCAGCCGCTCCAGCGTGTCGGGCTGGAGCTCGGCGTCAGCATCGAGCACCAGCATCCAGCGGCCCTGCAACTGCTGGCTCACCAGATTGAGGGCCCCGGACTTACCGCCCGCGGCTCCCGGCTCCCGGCGCAGCACCCGCAGGAAGGGAAAACGCTGTTGCAGCTCCGCCAACAGCTGGGGCGTGCGATCGGTGCTGGCGTCATCCACCACCCAGAGGCTGAGCAGCCCGGCGGGGTAGCGCAACCGGGCAATCCCCTCCACCAGGCGGGCGATCACCGCCTGCTCATCCCGGGCGGCCACCACCACATCCACCGCGGGCCAGGCCTCGGCCGTGGCCCCCAGACGTGGCAGGGGGTCGGGGCCGCCAGGGCGCAGGGCCTGCAGCACCACGGTCCGCAGGCTGTAGCCCCCCAGCAGCAGGGCCAGGCTGAGGGAGGGCCAGGGCTGAACGGCGGGGTCCAACCAGTGGGGGGCCAGACCGGCCCAGCCGCAACCGACCACAAACAGGGCGGCGGAGAAGCGCCGGCCCGGTCGGGAAACGGGTGTCGGCGCAACCGCCGTGCTCTGGGGGTCAGCCTCCGCCATCACGACCCCAGGCACACCTCACAGGGCCGAACTCTAAGGGGCGCTCCCGGGCAGCTCGGCACCGGGGGCAGGGCCTCCGGTCGGGGCGGGCGCCGGCGCCTGGGAGAGACCGCCGGCTGGGGCCGGGTCGAGCTGATCGAGCCGCAGCAGGCTGGTGCCCGGGTAGTAATGGGCCAGGATCCGGTCCACGCCCCAGCCCCGGGCAGCGAGCTCGATCGCCCCCGCCTGCGAGAGGCCGGCGCCATGGCCGAAACCGCCGCCCTGGAAACGCCAGCGCCCCGGTCCCTCAGCGCTCACCAGAAACAGGGTGCTCGGCAGACTGCGCAGGTGACGGCGGATGGCATCACGCCGCAGGACCACGGCCTGGCCGGCTCCGGGGCCCCGCCCCTCGATCTGGAGGGCCATCACCCGACCACTGGGGCCGCGTTCCAGCACCGCCACCCTGACGGGGGTGCCCAGGCTCGGAGCCAGGGGCCGCACGGCGGCCGCGATCTCAGCGGCGTCGAGGCTGCGGCTCCAGCGGAATCGGGGGTGGTCAACACCGTAGAAGCCGCTGCGGGTGGCCAGGAGCTGGGCCACATGGCCCGGCGCCAGCGGCTGCGGGAAGCGCCGCTGCAGATCCGGCAAGCCGTCTGTTCTGGGCTGGAGGTAAGGCAGCGCCGCCCCACCCCAGACCTCGGTGTAGCCAGCGCTCACACCGCCATTGGTGGCGTGATACACAGCGTGAATCGGCTGGCCCTGCCAGCTGAGCAGCTGGTGGCGCGTGGCGGCCAGGGCCTGGCGCACGGCCGCCCCGGCCAGACCGGGATCGCCATACACCTGGCACTGGGTATCGCTGCAGAGGTGGTAGCCATCGACCCCGTAACGCCCCTGGTTCCGCAGAGCCCAGGTGCGGGCCAGCACCGCCTGGGCGGCCAGGGCCGCCGCCGGGGAGCCGGCACCGATCTCATGGGGCACCACCCCGAGCAGGTAGCGCTCCAGGGGAACCTGCTCCACCAGCGTCCAGGTGCCGTAGGCGTCGGGCTGGAGGCGGAATGGCCCGCGGAACACCCCGCCCCGCCACTGCAGGCCTCCCGGAGCCTGGAGCTGCAGCGGGCCGGCCAGGGGCAGCGCGCCCGAAGCCCCCTGCAGCTCCGGCTGCAGACGCTGATGCAGCTGCAACGCGACGAGCCGGGAAGGCTGGCCCTCCGGGACCGGCGCATCGGCTGGCGCCCAGACCTCCCAGTCGGCGGGATGGGCAATCACGGTGCGGACACCCTGCAGCTGCCAGAGACGGGCGGCCTCCTCGGCGCTCTCGTAGCTGGCGAAGGGGCCGAGCACCCGGCGACGCAGCTGCAGGGGTGAATTGAGGGATTCGGGGCGCCAGCGCAGCAGCAGCTCGCGGCCCTCCAGCCGCTGACCGGAGGCGGTGGTGAGCGTGAGGCTTCCGGAGGCCGCCCTCAGCAGGAGGGGCTGGTGAACGCCCAGGCGGGCGGCCAGAGCCACCCAGAGACGGGGGTCGGGCCCGGCCACCGCCGGGGGAGCCGGCACCACCAGGTGCGTGGGGGCCGGGCCGTCCGGGCTGAGGTCCCCTCCGTCCTCCGCCGCGCTGCCGCCCCTGCCCAGGCCGCAACCACCCACCAGCACAAGAGCCGCGCCACCGGCCAGGGCCCATCGGGCCAGGGAGCGACGGGCGGCGAAGCGAGGGAGAGGCATGGGGCGGGGCAGGGGAGGCTTGGAAGAAGGGACACCCGCGTCGTACTCTGCTTGTTTGTGCCCGCGCTGGGAGACATGCCGAAGCTCAAGACCCGCAAAGCAGCCGCCAAGCGGTTCAAGGCCACCGGCAGCGGCAAGTTCCTGCGTCGCCGGGCCTTCCGCAGCCACCTGCTCGATCACAAGAGCCCCAAGCGCAAGCGCTACCTCGGCACCATGGCCGTGGTCGACGAGCGCGACGCCGACAACGTGAGCGCGATGCTCCCCTACGCCTGAGCCTCTCGCCCAGTCGTCTCCAGACCGTTTCCACTTACCTGATTCCCTGCCATGGCCCGCGTCAAGAGGGGCAACGTTGCCCGTAAGCGCCGTAACAAGATCCTGCGCCTGGCGCGCGGTTTCCGCGGCGGCAACGGCTCCCTGTTCCGCACCGCCAACCAGCGGGTGATGAAGGCACTCTGCAACGCCTACCGCGACCGTCGCCGCCGCAAGCGTGACTTCCGTCGCCTCTGGATTGCCCGGATCAATGCCGCAGCTCGCCTCAATGGCATGAGCTACAGCAAGCTGATGGGCGGCCTCAAGAAGGCCGATGTGCGGATCAACCGCAAGATGCTGGCCCAGATGGCCGTTCTCGATCCCGGCAGCTTCACCAGTGTGGTGGGCGCCGCCAAGAGCTGAGCCATTCGATCCCGGTAGGTCGTCGTGGAAACCCTTCTTCCCCAGGCCTACCTGATCGGCTTGGTGGTCTTGCTGGCTGGAGCCGCCGTGGTGGTGGCTCGCCAGATCTGGCGGGTGCGGGGTGAAGAAGCCACCCTGGCCCGCCTTGAGCGTTCAAACCCGGATCAGACCGGCGATGCCGGCAGTCTCTACGAGCTGGCCTCCGTGCAGTTGCGCAAGCGGCTGTACGGCCAGGCCGCAGACAACCTCAAGCTGGCCCTGAAACGCGCCCAGGCCGCCAAGGAGCCGCCCGAAGCGCTGGCTGTGATTCAAAACGCCCTTGGCTTTGCCCTGGCCGCCCAGGGCCAGTTCAAGGCCGCCGTCAAGCATTACCGCCAGGCCCTGGTGGCCAAGGCCGATTACCCGGTGGCCCTCAACAACCTGGCCTTCGCCCTGGAGAAGCAGTTCCAGTTTGATGAGGCGTGCAGCAGCTACCGCCGCGTCTTGGAGCTGGATTCCGCCAACCGGACCGCCAAAAAGAGATTGGCCCGGCTGGAGCGCACGATGGGCTCCTCCAACCAGGCAGCCTGAGCGGATTCCGCTTACCAGAGGCCCCGGATGGAACGGGGCTCACTGCGCCGGGCCGGCGCCGCGGCAGGGCTGTCGGACCCATGGGGCCGGTCCGGGCGGAGCGCGAGGCGTCCACCCTGGTCGGTGAGCCGGTTGGCATTCCAGCCACTCAGCTCCAAACCCTGGAGGCCCTGAAAGGTACCGCCGGCCTGCAGGTCGGCGCCAATCCGCTCCCCGAGGGGGATCAGGTCGAGCTGGTCAGACTCGGCATTGAGATTGCCCTGAACAGGTGACACCACGCCGGCGATGGTGATCTCGCCCCTGAGGTCGACCATCGCTCCCATCGACCGCACAGCCGTGAGGTTCAGGGCCACGGGCACGGCGTTCGGCGCCGCAAAAGACTGATAGGACCCGCTCCAGCGGCGGGGCAGCTCACGGGCGATCACCTCAGCCCTCGCCACCGGGTCGAAGGTCTCCACCGGCCCCATCTCAATCACCTGGGCCTTGGCGGGGATCGGTTGAGCGCCTTCCACGGATTGGGAGTACGGCACGAAGGCATCACTGGCCAGCGGAGTGGCAGCGACCAGGGCACTGGCCAACAGCAGCGGGGCGGCAGGCACGACAGCGGGATACGGCTGGTGGGAGGCTAGAGCGGTCTGATCCCCTCTGCTCCGGCCCTGTGGTTGCCGCCAGTTCCTCGACCCCTGAGCCCCACGCCGGTGGCCCCGATCCGCTCCTGATCGGCGGCCGTCGGTTCCGCAGCCGGCTGATGACCGGCACCGGCAAATACCCCAGCCTGGCGGCCATGCAGGCCAGCATCGCCGCCAGCGCCTGCGAGATCGTGACCGTGGCGGTGCGGCGCGTGCAGAGCCAGGCCGCCGGGCACGAGGGGCTGATGGAGGCGATCGACTGGCAGCGCATCTGGATGCTGCCCAACACCGCCGGCTGCGCCACGGCCGAGGAGGCGGTGCGCGTGGCCCGGCTGGGGCGGGAGCTGGCCAAGCTGGCCGGCCAGGAAGACAACAGCTTCGTCAAGCTCGAGGTGATCCCCGATTCCAGACACCTGCTGCCCGATCCAATCGGCACCCTCCAGGCCGCCGAGCAGCTGGTGAAGGAGGGCTTCACGGTGCTGCCCTACATCAATGCCGACCCGCTGCTGGCCAGGCATCTGGAGGAGGCCGGCTGCGCCACGGTGATGCCCCTGGGCTCCCCGATCGGATCGGGCCAGGGCATCCGGAACGCCGCCAACATCGCCCTGATCATCGAAAACGCCAGGGTGCCGGTGGTGGTCGATGCGGGGATCGGCGTGCCCAGTGAGGCGGCCCAGGCCATGGAGATGGGGGCCGATGCCCTGCTGATCAACAGCGCCATTGCCCTGGCGGGCGATCCCGCCGCCATGGGACGCGCGATGGCCCAGGCCTGCGAGGCGGGACGCAGCGCCTTCAGGGCAGGCCGCCTGCCGATGCGGTCAGCAGCCCGTGCCAGCTCCCCCACCACGGGCCTGGTGGGCACGTGAAGAAGCATTCCGAGAGCCAGACGGGCGCTGGAGCCCTCCATAGGGTGGCCGCCAGTGCAGCTCCAGCCCATGCAGGTCACCGAGGAAGACGGCGGCAAGCTCAATGCCTTTGCCCGTGAGCCCCGCATGGTGGTGATGGAGCAAGGCGAGGGCAGCAGCGCCAACACCCGCCTGCTGCTGATCAGCGGCGCGGTGCTGGTGCTGCTCCTGGTGGCCGTGGCGGCCCGGATCAGCTGAGCCAAAGGCCTGTAGTAGCTTGCGGGTCAGAGCACGCGCTCATCCGGCAGGGAGTCTGGGATCTTGGCCATGTCAGTCGCCATGAAAGTCTTCGTTCTCGGCGGCGACGGCTTCTGTGGCTGGCCCTGCGCCGTCAACCTGGCCGATGCCGGTCACGACGTGGTGATCGTCGACAACCTGAGCCGCCGCAAGATTGACATCGACCTGGGCGTCGAATCGCTGACGCCGATCACCACCATCTCCGAGCGCCTGCGGGCCTGGGAGCAGGTGGGCGGCAAGGCGATGCGCTTCGTGCATCTCGACATCGCCCGGGAGTACGACCGGCTGCTGGAGCTGCTGCGCAGCGAGCGCCCGGATGCCGTGGTGCACTTCGCCGAGCAGCGGGCCGCTCCCTACTCCATGAAGTCGAGCGCCACCAAGCGCTACACCGTCGACAACAACGTCAACGGTACCCACAACCTCCTGGCCGCCATCGTGGAGAGCGGGCTCGACTGCCACATCGTGCATCTGGGCACGATGGGGGTGTACGGCTACGGGTCCCATCGGGGCGCCACCATCCCTGAGGGCTATCTGACGGTCGAGGTGCCCCAGCCTGACGGCACCCGGTTCACCGAGAAGATCCTGCACCCAGCGGATCCAGGCAGCGTCTATCACATGACCAAGACGCTGGACCAGCTTCTCTTCTATTACTACAACAAGAACGACGGCATCCGGGTCACCGACCTGCACCAGGGGATTGTGTGGGGCACCAACACCGCACTCACCGAGAGTGATCCTCGGCTCACCAATCGCTTCGACTACGACGGCGACTACGGCACCGTGCTCAACCGCTTCCTGATGCAGGCGGCGATCGGCTACCCGCTCACCGTGCATGGCACCGGCGGCCAGACCCGCGCCTTCATTCACATCCGCGACTCGGTGCGCTGTGTGCAGCTGGCTCTCGAGCATCCGCCGACGGCAGGCGAGAAGGTGAAGATCTTCAACCAGATGACCGAGAGCCACCAGGTGGGCGAACTGGCGGAGAAGGTGGCCCGGCTCACCGGCGCCCAGATCAACTACCTGCCCAACCCACGCAAGGAAGCGATCGAGAACGATCTGATCGTGGATAACCGCTGCTTCATCGAGCTGGGGCTCAAGCCCACCACCCTCGATGACGGCCTGCTCACCGAAGTGGTGGATGTGGCGCGCCGCTGGGCCGACCGCTGCGACCGCTCCCGCATCCCCTGCCAATCCGCCTGGACCCAGACCCAGGCCCAGGCCATCAAAGCCGGCTGAGCTTGAAGATCGCCTTCTTCACCGAGACCTTCCTGCCGAAGGTCGACGGCATCGTGACCCGGCTCACCAAGACCCTGCCGCACCTGGTGAGCTGCGGCGATGAGGTGATGGTGTTCTGCCCCGAAGGCGCCCCCGAGCAGTTCATGGGCGCTGCGGTGGTGGGGGTGCCGGCCATGCCGTTGCCGCTCTATCCCGAACTCAAGCTGGCCCTGCCCCGGCCTGCCGTGGCGGAGGCCCTCGACCGCTTTCAACCCGATCTGGTGCACGTGGTGAACCCAGCCGTGCTGGGGCTGGGTGGCATCTGGCTGGCCAAGACCAAGGGCTATCCCCTGGTGGCGAGCTACCACACCCACCTGCCCAAATACCTGGAGCACTACGGCATGGGCATGCTGGAGCCCCTGCTGTGGGAGCTGCTCAAGGCGGCCCACAACCAGGCCCGCCTCAACCTCTGCACCTCCACGGCGATGGTGCAGGAGCTCAGCGAGAGGGGAATCCAGCACACCGACCTCTGGCAGCGGGGCGTCGACACCGATCTGTTCCGGCCCGAGCTGGCCAGCCCCGCCATGCGCCAGCGGCTGCTGGGCGGCCACAGCGACACGGGCAAGCTGCTGCTCTACATCGGCCGGCTCTCGGCTGAAAAGCAGATCGAGCGGATCCGGCCGGTGCTTGAGGCGATCCCCGATGCCCGCCTGGCCCTGGTGGGAGACGGGCCGCACCGCGCCAGACTCGAAGAGCACTTCGCCGGCCTGCCGGTGCACTTCGTGGGCTATCTGGCCGGCGAGGAGCTGGCCAGCGCCTACGCCAGTGGGGACGCCTTCGTGTTCCCCTCCAGCACCGAAACCCTGGGGCTGGTGTTGCTGGAGGCCATGGCGGCCGGCTGCCCGGTGGTGGGGGCCAACCGCGGCGGCATCCCCGACATCGTGACCGATGGCGCAAACGGCTGCCTCTACGAGCCGGAGGGTGCCGACGGGGGGGCCGCCAGCCTCACCGCGGCCGTGCAGCGGCTCCTGGGCGATGCCAGCGAGCGCCAGGCCCTGCGGGAGGCGGCCCGCCACGAAGCCGAGCGCTGGGACTGGCACGGGGCCACCCAACAATTGCGGCACTACTACCGCCAGGTGCTGGAACAGCCGGCCCTGCCGCTGGCGGCCTGAAGCAGACCGGAAGGCGGCCCGCGCTTCAGCCGGGCTGGCGGGCAGGCTGCGAGACCTGAAACCAGGTGGTGAACAACGCCTTGGCCATCGGGGCCGCCACCGTGCCCCCATAGCCGCCGCTGTTCTCCCCCAGGGCCACAATCACCAGGCTGGGTCTGTCCGCCGGCGCATACCCGCCGAACCAGGCATGCACGGCCCTGGGGGGATCCTCGGCGGTGCCGGTCTTGCCCGCGGCGGGAGGCAGGTTGGGATCCTTGAGGGTGCGGGCAGTGCCTTCGGCAGCCGCCATCCGCAGACCCTTGCGCACGGCCGGCAGCGTGCTGGGCTTCAGGCCGATCCAGGTGCGCTGGGGCTTCTGCTCCACCAGATGGGGCTTCACCAGCCAGCCGCCATTGGCCACAGCGGCATACATCACCGCCATCTGCAGCGGCGTCACCAGAACCGCGCCCTGGCCGATCGAGGCGGTGATCGTGTCGACGGGGGTCCAGGGCTCGCCCAGCGCCGCCCGTTTCCAGGCCTGATCCCCCAGGAGGCCCTCCGTCTCCTCGTCGGCGAGTTCGATGCCGGTGGCACGGCCATAGCCGAGCCGCCGTGCCGTCTTGAAAATCGGATCAGGCCCGATCTGCAAGCCGATGCGGTAATAGAAACTGTTGGAGCTGAAGGCCAGTGCCGGCGTCAGACCGATCGGGCCCATGCTCACGTGGTCGCGGTAGCACAGGCCCGCATAGCAGAACGACCCGGTGGTCAGCACGGTGTCGGTGGGTTGAAACTTGCCCGACTCCAGCGCGGCAAGGCTGGTGATGATCTTGAAGGTGCTGGCCGGGGGAAAACCCTGGAGCGCGCGGTTGAGCAGGGGAGCATCCGGACCGTTGACCGCAGCCCACTCGGCGGCGGTGGGGGCAGGGGAGAAGACATTGGGATCAAACCCGGGCCGGCTGGCCAGGGCCCGAATGGCGCCGGTGTTGGGATCGATCGCCACAATCGCCCCCTTGCGTACCCGGTCGAGGGCCCGCTCCGCGGCCTCCTGGAGGGGCAGATCAAGGGTGAGTCGCAGATCGTTGCCGGCACGGGCCGGCTTGTCGCCCAGGATCCGCTGAACCTGCCCGGCCGCATTCACCTCGACCTGCTGGCCGCCCCATTCCCCCCGCAGGTGAGACTCAAACGCCTTCTCGACCCCGCTGCGACCGACGCGATCACGGATGCGGTAGCCCCTTGGGCGCAGCCGCTCGTATTCGTCCTCGGTGATGCTGCTGGTGTAGCCCAGCACATGGGCCGCCAGCCGGCCATGGGGATAGTGGCGCAGGATGTCGACATCCACCTCCGCCCCACGCAGCCTGGGGGCCTGCTCGCGGAAGCGCAGCACCTGCTCGGACCGAAGCCCCTGGGCCAGCTCGATCCGGAAACCCTCGGCATTGGCCCCGCTGAGACGCTGGGCGTCAAGCTGGCCGGCAGGGATGGCGAGCAGGCTGGAGAGGCGATCACGCAAGACCGGCCAACTGGCATCACTCACCTGGCGCGGCTGGATGTAGAGGGTGTAGGTGATGCGGCTGGTGGCCAGCACCTGCCCCTGGCGGTCCAGCAGCCGGCCGCGAATCGGGTTGCGGGGCATCAGGCGGATGCGGTTTTCGTCGGCCAGCTCCCGGTTCGTGGCCCCCTGCCACAACTGCAACCAGGCCAGGCGGAGCCCCATGGCGCCACTGAACAGCAGCACAACGGCCAGCAACCAGGCGGATTGACGGCCCGTGCCGCAATGGCGGGTGGTGTGGAGCAGCCGCGGCACCATGCTCAGGACCCTGACTGCAGCCGCCGCTCCAGCTCACTCAGGCGGGCGCCGATCTGGCGCAGACGGTCGGGCAGCAGCTCGGGATCGGGATCCAGACCCAGCTCAACCTGCTGCTCACCAGACTCCGGGATCCACCCCGGGTTCTGCTCCCGGTTCTGACGCAACGCCTCCGTTTGGTCGACCTCCCGCACCTCCACAGCCATGACGGGATTACCCAGACCCGGGGTCACCTGATCGAGCCGGGCCCGCAACCGACTGGCCGCCGGCTCGCCTTCCTGCCTCAGGAGATCGATCGGATCGGCGGTCTCACCGGCAAACACGGCGGCAACCTCAGCCGGACCGCCCTTGCGTGCACGCGCCGCCAGAGCGATGCCGACCGGAAGCACCTGCTGCATCAGGGCGAGCCGCAGCTTGTCAAAGGGATCGGAAGACAAGGGCCAGGGCGGGGCAGACAGGCGCAGGGGCGCCACGAACCGTCCCAGTCTGGCCTAGCCAAACCCGAGCGCCCGGCCCGGAAGACCGGCCGACGACCAGCGATTCAGTTGGCTGGGGAGGAGACCACGGCCGGCGGCACCGCCGGCGCCAGCAACACGCCCCGGCACGCCTCCCGACCACCCAGCCACCACCCCCCAGCGGCGGCGAGCACCAGGAGGGTCGCCATCGGCAGCAAGGCCTGGCGCGTGACCTCCAGGCTGCTCCACTCCCGCCACGCCCGCCAGGTCCGTTCCCGGTCGAAGCGGCGCCGCTGGCGCTGCTGCTCCTGCTCGCGCCGCCGCAGGGAACGAATCACCCAGCGCTCGAAGGCCAGCTTCTTGGTAACGGCCATCTTGCGCTCGACTTCGAGCAGCTGGCCGGCGGTGAGGTCAGGGTTGAAGGTGCTGATCAGCTCGAGGCTCTTGAGAAACATCTCCACCGCGCCGTCCTTGGCCTGGCGGGCCTCCAAGTCGAGCAGATCCCAGTCGAGCTCGGGATAGAAGCGACTCCGATTGGCCGCAATCTGCTCCTCCGGCAACTGACCCGGCTCCCGCAGCCAGCGATCGGTGTTGGCGTCGAAGCGGCGCCAGTAGAGGAACGGGTTGAGGTAAACGGTCCTGCCCCCCAGCTGGATGCTGTCCTGCTGCAACCGTCGCTGCAACTGCAGGTCCTGCTCGCTGGAGCTGGACGTGGAGGTCGCGGAGGAGGCGGCAGTCACGGCGACTGGGGAGGGGGCCCGAGCGTACCGAAGGTGGCGGCAGGCCGCCATCGCCGGCGGTGAGCGGAGGTCACTCCCACTCGATGGTGCCGGGGGGCTTGCTGGTGATGTCGAGCACCACCCGGTTGACGCCCTTCACCTCGTTGACAATCCGGTTGGAGATGGTTTCGAGCAGGTCGTAGGGCAGCCGCGACCAGTCAGCCGTCATGCCGTCTTCACTGGAGACGCAGCGGAGCACCACGGGGAAGGCGTAGGTGCGCTTGTCGCCCATCACCCCCACACTGCGCACCGGCAGCAGCACGGCGAAAGCCTGCCAGATCTCGTTGTAGAGACCGGCGGTCTTGATCTCCTCCCGCACGATCAGGTCGGCGTCCCGCAGGATGTCGAGCTTCTCGTCGGTCACCTCGCCCAGAATGCGGATGGCCAGGCCGGGGCCGGGGAAGGGATGGCGGCCCACGATCTCCTCCGGCAGACCGAGCGAGCGACCCACCTTGCGCACCTCGTCCTTGAACAGCTTGCGCAGCGGTTCGACCAGCTTGAACTGCAGGTCCTTGGGCAGGCCGCCCACGTTGTGGTGGCTCTTGATCTTCACAGCCACCCGCTCGCCGGTCTTGGGGTCGACATTGGTGCCGGCACTCTCGATCACATCGGGGTAGAGGGTGCCCTGGGCGAGGTAGTCGAAGGGACCCAGGCGCTTGCTCTCCTCTTCGAACACGCGGATGAATTCCGTGCCGATCAGCTTGCGTTTCTCCTCCGGATCGGTGACCCCGGCCAGCTTGTTGATGAATCGCTCGCGGGCATTGATGTACTCCACGTTGATGTGGAAGCGCTTGTCGAAGAACTCCACCAGGAACTCGGGCTCTCCTTTGCGCATGAAGCCCTGATCGATAAACATGCAGGTGAGCTGATCACCGATCGCCTGGTGCAAGAGGAAGGCGAGGGTGGAGGAATCAACGCCGCCGGAAAGGGCCAGCAGCACCCGCTTGTCGCCCACCTGGGCCCGCACGTCGGCAATGGCCTCCTCAATGAAGGCGGCGGTGGTCCAGTCGGCGTCGCAGCCGCAGATGTGATAAACAAAATTGCGGATCAGCGCCATTCCGCAGGTGGAATGCACCACCTCGGGGTGAAACTGCACGCCGTACAGCCGGCGCTGATGGTCGGCGACTGCGGCCTCAGGCGTGTTGTCGGTGTGGGCGAGGCGCACAAAGCCATCGGGCAGCCGCTCCACCGAATCGCCGTGGCTCATCCACATCGTGGAACCTGGCTCCACGTTGGTGAGCAGGTCGATCGGATCGTCGACATGGAGCGGGGCCTTGCCGTATTCGGCCTTGCCGGCGGCCACCACGGCCCCGCCGAGCTGCTGCACCATCAACTGCATGCCGTAGCAGACCCCCAGCACGGGAATGCCCAGGTTCCAGATGCCTGGATCGCACACCGGCGCGCCTGGTTCGTAGACCGAGCTGGGGCCGCCACTGAGAATGATCCCCTTGGGATTGAGGGCCTTCAACTCCTCGGCCGTGGTGGTGTAGGCCATCACCAGGGAGAACACCTCGGTCTCGCGCACGCGGCGGGCGATCAGCTCCGAATACTGGGAGCCGAAATCCAGAATCACAATCGCCGGGTGGCGGGACGACTGGGAGGCGGCGTCAAGGACGGGCATAGGGGGCGGGCATGGGGCAGGCCAGAGGCCCGATGGGCATTCGGACCACCCTAGGCGGCCCCCCCGGTGAACTCCGCCAGCAGGGCCTGACCCACCGGCCCCCGGGCACAGATCCGGCGCTGGCGGTCAAACAGCACCGCTCCCACGGCCGTGGCGTCCTGGCCCTGGCGGAGCAGATAGGCCGCCGTGCGCTGTTCGATCGCGACGGCGATGCGGCACCTGAGCCGCTCGGCCAGCTCGGGAGCCCGGCCACTGAGCCAGGCCAGACCCTCTTCCACGGTGGCAGCCCCGTAGAGCGTGGCCAGCTCAGCCCCACAGACGCCCTCCAGGGCCGCCAGGGCCGTGAGCACCTCCGCCCGGCCATCGGCCAGATGGTGGTGGGTGTGGAAGATGCCGCCAGCAAGCTTGATCAGCTTGCCCTGATAGCCGAACAGCAACAGGCGCCGCACGCCAGCCTGGGCAGCCGCCACCAGCAGCGGCCCCAGCCAGTTGCCTGCCTTGAGCAGCAGCTCAGGCGGCAGCCCCAGCCGCGGCGCCAGATCGAGCCCGTTCTCGCCGATCACCAGCACCAGATCCCCCGCGAACGCAGGCGCCGACACCCGCCGGCGCAGCTCGGCCAGGGCCTGCTCCAGCTGCTCGGGCGCCGCACTGCGTTGCACCGCCGCCTGGGTGCCGATCAGGGCCAGCCCCTCCACCACCCCAAAGGCGGCATTGCTGGTGCGCGCCGCCAGCTCCCGGCCGCCCGGGATCACCAGGTGGAGCCGCAGGCGCCGACCCGACGGCAGCAGGGGCAGCAGCGTGCGGGCCAGCAGGTCACGGGCATAGGAGGAGAGGCAGGGCTCACCTGCGGCCCCCATCCGGCCCACCCCCTCACCGGCCACCAGCTCAATCCTCTCGCCGCTGCCATCCCGCCAGCTGGCCTGAACCCACAGCAACAGACCCCGGGTGAGATCCAGCACCCCCTCGCCCGGGTCGCAGCGGGCCAGGGCCAGGGCTGAGCCATCGGCCAGGGGCGCCGCCGCCAGCACCGGCACGGGCTGCGGCTCGGCGCCGGGCTCCAGTTGCAAGGGCTGCTGGCGCTCAACGGCATCTCCGCGCAGGCAGAGCACGGCGGCCCTGGCGGCCGCCGCCGTCCACACCGGCAGGGTCCAGCCCGCGCTCAGCGCTGCCGGGCACTGCGCGCCAGCCATCGGATCGCGGTGCAGCACGGCGAGGCAGAGACCGTTTTTTATGTTGGTTGATTGGCCGCCCCTCCGCGCCCCGCCCCATGCAGGACAAGCTCACCCTGATGATCCCCGGCCCGACGCCGGTGCCGGAAACCGTCCTGCAGGCGATGGGCCGCCACCCCATCGGCCACCGCAGCGCCGACTTCCAGAAGATCGTCAAGCGCACCACCGAGCAGCTGCAATGGCTGCATCAGACCAGCAGCGATGTGCTGGTGATCACCGGCAGCGGCACCGCCGCTATGGAAGCCGGGATCATCAACGTACTGAGCAGGGGCGACACCGTGCTCTGCGGCGACAACGGCAAGTTCGGCGAGCGCTGGGTGAAGGTGGCCCAGGCCTACGGCCTGAACGTGCAGGTGATCAAGGCCGAATGGGGCCAGCCCCTTGACCCCGAGGCCTTCCGCACCGCCCTGGAGGCCGATACGGCCAAGGCGATCAAGGCCGTGATCCTCACCCACTCCGAAACCTCCACTGGGGTGATCAACGATCTGGAGTCGATCGCCAGGCACGTGAAGGCCCACGGCACCGCCCTCACGATTGCCGACTGCGTCACCAGCCTGGGAGCCTGCAGCGTGCCGATGGATGCCTGGGGCCTGGACGTGATCGGCTCCGGCTCCCAGAAGGGCTACATGATGCCGCCCGGCCTGGCCTTCGTGGCCATGAGCGAGCGGGCCTGGGCCGCCTACGAACGCTCCGACCTGCCCAAGTTCTATCTGGATCTCGGCAAGTACCGCAAATCCGCCAAGGCCGACAGCAATCCCTTCACCCCGGCAATCAACCTCTACTTCGCCCTCGAAGCGGCCCTGGAGATGATGCAGGCCGAAGGTCTCGAAGCGATCTTTGCCCGCCATGCCCGCCACCGCGCCGCCGCCCAGGCCGGCATGCAGGCGATCGGCCTGCCCCTCTACGCCGCTGAGGGCCACGGCAGCCCGGCGATCACCGCCGTAGCACCGGAGGGAATCGACGCCGAAGCCATGCGCAAGGCCGTCAAGGAGCGCTTCGACATCCTGCTGGCGGGCGGCCAGGACCACCTCAAGGGCAAGGTGTTCCGCATCGGCCACCTGGGCTTCGTCTGCGACCGCGACGTGCTCACGGCCGTGGCCGCGATCGAGGCCACCCTGCAGGACCTGGGATTGCACAAAGGAACCCCTGGCGCCGGGGTCGCCGCCTGCGCGGCAGCCCTGGCCAAGGGCTGATCCGTGGAGCTGGGTCAGGAGGGCCCATCCCCTGACCCAGCCAGAATCCTGCTAAAGTCCAAAAAACACCCTGCGGGTGTAATTCAGTGGTAGAATGTCAGCTTCCCAAGCTGAACGTCGCCGGTTCGAGTCCGGTCACCCGCTTCCAGTCCAGGACTGAGAAATCACTGACGATCAGCGTGCAGCCTTTCTCCCATCGGCTGGCAGAGGGCCCGCAGGAACCAGGCGATGACAGGCAGTGCCAAGGAGAGTGGCAACGACCTTCTCACAGAGCTTCTCCCACAGAGGAACCGAGACTGCGTTGAGGAGCGCCTGATCTCCATGCAAGGCTCGCTTGATACCGTCCCACTACCAGATGAGGCCGATGACAGAAGACGACGCTGGAGGCCCCCCGCGAGCCCGAGCAAGGCACCGCACCCTGGCAGGAATCCGCCGGGGGGAAGCAGAAGCTTCTGCCATCAATACACCTGCAGGCTGCTGAGGGAACCGTTGTAGCCGGTGATCTCAAGGATGGAATCGGTAGCGGCTGAAAAGCCCGCCGTGTCGTTGTTGATCGCCAGGAAGGTGCGTGTGCCGGCCACCGGGTCCGAGAAGGTGAAGCTGGCGACCCCGCCAGTGGAGGTGGTGGTGAGCGCGGGGAAGCTGGCAGGGGTGAGCAGGGCCGTGATCGCGCTGGCACTGAGCTCAGCGACCATGCCGAGGGTCACGGGGTTCAGCGCCTGGGCCAGGCTGCGGGCCACCGGGGCATCGATGGTGTCGATGCCGGTGACCAGATCGGTGATGCGATCGATGGAGGTGCTGGCTACCGCTGGGAGGAGGGAATGGC
>JBEDAU010000045.1:0-6102 GCA_041177605.1 Cyanobacteriota bacterium
TCCACCAGGAAGTACTCCTGCTCGGCGCCGCAGCTGGAGTTCACCGGGGCGATCTCGGTTTCACCGAGCAGGCGCAACAGGCGCTGGGCCTGGCGATTCACCGCTCCGATCGAGCGCAGCAGCGGCGTCTTCTTGTCGAGCGCCTCGCCGGTCCAGCTCACGAACACCGTCGGGATGCAGAGGGTGACGCCGTTGGGCGTCTCCATCAGGTAGGCCGGGCTGGTGATGTCCCAGGCGGTATAGCCGCGGGCCTCGAAGGTGGAGCGGATGCCGCCGTTGGGGAAGGAGGAGCCGTCGGGCTCGCCCTGCACCAGCAGCTTGCCGGTGAACTCGGTGATCACCCGGCCATCCCCCTTGGGGGAGATGAAGCCGTCGTGCTTCTCGGCGGTGGAGTTGGTGAGCGGATAAAAAACGTGGGCGTAATAGAGGGCGCCGCGGCCGGTGGCCCAGGTCTTCATCGCCTCGGCCACCACATTGGCCACCGAGAGGTCGAGCTTGCCGCCCTCCTGGATGGTGCGCTGCACCGACTTGAACACCCCCTTGGGCAGCACGCCCTTCATCGCCTCCAGGGTGAACACGTCGCTGGCCCAGAGCTTCTCCAGGGGTGCGGCCGCACCGGTGGCCACCGGGCGTCGCCGCTGGATCTGCTGCAGGGCGGCAAAACGCTGGGGGCTGGGCATGGTGGCCGCGATGGAGATGAGTCGCATCCAATCTCCCACCGCGACACTGTTTTGTAGCAAGTGCTACAAAACTGAGGGTCGGGGGTCGCGCTCAGGTCAGGTAGCGGCGGATACAGGGCCGGCACCAGTAGACCAGCGCCGCGGTGGTGGCGGCCCAGAGGAGGGCGGAGGCCAGGACCGTCGGGCCACGCCCCTCGCTGAGCAGCACCAGTCTCACGATGCCGTAGGGCAGGGCCGTGGCCAGGGCCATCGACAGCCCCACGATCGCCAGGATCTGGCCCCAGGCCCGCCACTTGAGCAGGGCCACGCTGGCCACGATCCCCACCACGGCCGTGGGCAGCACGGCGCTGGCCCCCACGGCGATGTGGGCGGTGCGCCAGGTGGGCTCCAGCAGGATCACTGCCAGGGTGAGCGGAATCACCAGGGCATTGGTGATCAGGCCCAGCCAGGCCAGGGTGAGGTAGCCGCGCGGAGGCTGCAGCATCGCGAGCCGTGGATCGGATCGAGCCATCGTGGGACAGCGGACTGTGGTTGCCCTCAGCGATGCATCCTGAGGCAACGGCGCCCCGCTGAGCCCGGTGCGGGCCCGATCAGGCCAGCTCGAACAGCAGCAGGTCGGCCCCGTCCGTTCCGGCGTGAAACGGCTGCACCGTGCCGGCCATGAAGCCCAGGCCATCCCCCCGGCTGAGCACCACAGGCCCTGGGGTCGCCGGCAGCGACCCGCTCACTGCGCCGCCGCCACCGATCAGCTGCAGCCAGCCGCGGCTGCCGGCGGCGATCGCCAGATCCAGAACCTGGCCCGGCCCCGGCTGGGCCCGCCACAGCCGCACCGGTCGCTGGATGGCCATGGCCCCCCCGCGCCGTTGGGGATCCAGCAGGGGCGTCCAGCCCGGCCCGATCGCAAAGGGCCGCTGCTCATAGCCTGGGGCGATGCCACTGCTGCTGGGCTCGATCCAGATCTGCAGCAGCCGGCAGGGCTGGTCGCCTCCGTTGATCTCGCTGTGCACGATGCCGGTGCCGGCACTCATGCGCTGCACCTCACCGGCCCGCAGCACCGCGGCATGGCCCATGGAGTCGCGGTGGTCGAGCTGGCCCGCCACCATCACCGTGACGATCTCCATGTCGCGGTGCGGATGCATGCCGAAGCCCCGGCCGGGGGCGATGGTGTCGTCGTTGATCACCCGCAGTGGCCCGAAGCCCATCCAGGCCGGGTCGTGGTGGCTGGCAAAGGAAAAGCTGTGCCAGCTCTCCAGCCAGTCGAGCCGGGTGTGGAAGCGCTCGGCGGCGGGCCGCAACAGCATCGGGCCGGCTGGGCTGGCGTTGGCGTTGGCGTTGGTGTGGGGCATCGCGGGGGCGGCGCGGGCAGGGCTGCTCAAGCGGGCAAGGCTGCTCCAGCGGGCAAGGCTGCTCAAGCGGGCAAGGCCAGCAGGCGGCTCACCAGATCGGCGATCGACTCCGCCTTGGCGGGACTGGCGCCGGTGCTCACCAGCTGGCGCCCCACCACCACCGCCCCCAGATGGGCCAGCTGCAGCCGCAGGGCCACCAGAACGGTGTGTCCGTTGCCGCCGGAGTGGGTGGCGATCCCCACCGGCCGGCCGTTGAACAGGCTGCGGAAGTCACTGCTGCGCACGGAGAGCCAGGCGAAGGCGCTGGTGAGTACCGGTGGGATCGAGCCGTTGTATTCGGGCGTGCAGATCACCCAGCGGTCCGCGGCTGCCAGCTGCTGCTCCAGCCCCGCCAGGCCGCTGGGGGCCGCCGACGCCTGGGCCTGCGGGGTGAACAGCGGCAAGCCCAGGGCGGTGAGATCGAGCACGGCCGCGCTGTGGCCCCGTCCCCGGGCGTCTGCCGCAAAGCGCTCCGCCAGCTTCAGGTTTTCGCCGTTGCTGGCAGCGAGCACGAGCAGGTCGGTCATGGGCGTGGAGGGAGAGGATGGGGCCAGTTGCTGCGTTCAGCATGCCGGCTGCGCAGGCCGCTCCGCCGCTGGCGGGCTTTCCGCCGATCAGCCGCGGCGGCCTCACCACCCTGCAGGTCAACCTGGGCTACCGCTGCAACCAGGCCTGCAGCCACTGCCACGTGGCGGCAGGCCCCACGCGCACCGAAATGATGGACGGGGCCACCGTGGCCCTGATTCCCCAGGTGTTGGCGGCCCGCGGCATCGGCAGCCTCGATCTCACAGGGGGGGCGCCCGAACTCCATCCCGGTTTCAGGGCCCTGGTGCGCGAGGTGCGGGCCCAGGGGGTGGCGGTGACCGACCGCTGCAACCTCACGATCCTGACGGAACCGGGCCAGGAGGATCTGGCCGCCTTCCTGGCCGCGCAGGGCGTGGTGGTGGTGGCTTCGCTGCCCTGTTACCTGGAGGCCAACGTGGATCGCCAGCGCGGCAGCGGCGTGTTTTCCCGCAGCCTCGAGGGCCTGCGCCAGCTCAATGCCCTGGGCTATGGCACCCCCGGATCCGGCCTGGAGCTGCACCTGGTGTTCAATCCCCAGGGGCCCAGCCTGCCGCCGCCCCAGCCGCAGCTGGAGGCCGACTACCGCCGGGAGCTGGGCGAGCGCTACGGCATCCGCTTCAACCGGCTGCTGGCCCTGGCCAACATGCCGATCCAGCGCTTTGCGGTGGTGCTGGAGGCCGCTGGCGAGCTGGAGCCCTACCGGCAGCTGCTGCGTGCCCATCACCAGAGCGCCAACCTGGCGGCGGTGATGTGCCGCTCCCTGATCAGCGTCGACTGGCAGGGCTGGCTCTACGACTGCGACTTCAACCAGATGCTTGCCCTGCCGATCCAGAACCGCCGCCACCTGCGCCACCTGCTGGGCTGGGATCCGGCCGGGGCGCCGATCGCCGTGGCCGAGCACTGCTTCGGCTGCACGGCGGGCGCCGGCTCCAGTTGCGGCGGCGCCCTCCGCTGACGGCGCGCCGGCCCAGCCCTGGGCCCGGGTGCTCAACATCGCCAACACCGTCCACACCACATCGGAGTCGAGCAGGGCATTCACCAGGGCCGGCAGTCCCTGCTCGGCAATCAGGATCGAGAGGGCGATCCGCACCTGGTCGCCATACACCGGACGTCCCAGAACCCGTCCCACCAGGTGGTCCACCATTCGGGTGTTGCTGTTGCAGCGGTAGAAGGCGTTGCGGAACTTGTGGGAAAGCAGCAGGGCGCGGATGAAGCCGCGCATGGTGATCCGGCCGCTGCGGAGCCGCATCTCCAGCACCGGATCGCGATCCACCGCAAAGGCATGGAACTAGATCTGGCGGTAGGCCTGCTCGATCAGCCCATCGCTCACCGCCGGTGTGCCATCGAGGTGCAGGGGCGCGCTGCGCGGCGTTTCCTCATTGCCGGGCAGGACGTTGTTCACCCTGGCATTGCGTGTGGTTGGCCGGGCTTGGAGCAAGGGCAGCGGCATGGAAGGCCAGGAGCATGGAAGTCGCAGGGGACCGTATGCAGATCCCCCGCCCCGCTGCCGGCTGCTCCATCAAAGTTTCGAGAGCTTGAGGCTTCTTTGCTTTCTGCCGTAGCGCCCTAGGGTCGCGAAAAGGATGCGGATCCACACCGATGACAGCGGTCCCGGGCATGGCGGAGCAAGGGGCTGGAGCCCCAGGGGGTGGGGCAGCCGCGGCGGGCGATGAGGCCATCCGCGATCGGGTACGCACGTATTACGGCGCCACCCTGAGCAGCTCCGCTGACCTGCGCACCAGTGCCTGCTGTGACGCCACGGCGGTGCCGGCGGCCCTGCGGCCGCTGCTGACCCGGATCCATCCCCAGGTGTTGGAGCGCTATTACGGCTGCGGGCTGGTGGCGCCGGAGCAGCTGCAGGGGCTGCGGGTGCTGGATCTGGGCTGCGGGGCCGGCCGCGACGTGTACCTGCTCGCCCAGCTGGTGGGTGCCGGCGGCGAGGTGGTGGGGGTCGACATGACCGAGGCCCAGCTGGCGGTGGCGGAGACGTGGCGCGGCTGGCATGCCGAGCAGTTCGGCTTTGCCAACGTGCGCTTCCTGCGGGGGGAGATCGAGCAGCTGCACGCCCTCGATCTGGAGCCCGGCAGTTTCGACCTGGTGGTGTCGAACTGCGTGGTGAACCTCTCCACCGACAAGGCGGCGGTGCTGGCCGGCGTGCGGCGCCTGCTCCGTCCCGGCGGCGAGCTCTATTTCTCCGATGTGTACTGCGATCGGCGCGTGCCCGAGCCGCTGCGCCACGACCCGGTGCTCTACGGCGAATGCCTCAGCGGCGCGCTCTACTGGAACGACTTCCTGCGGCTGGCCCGCCGCAGTGGCTTTGCCGATCCGCGCCTGGTGAGTGATCGGCCCCTGGCGGTCACCGATCCGGAGCTGGCCGCCCGCACCGGAGCGCTGCGCTTCTTCTCGGCCACCTACCGGCTGTTCAACATCGAGGCCCTCGAAGATGCCTGCGAAGACCACGGCCAGGCCGTGGCCTACCGGGGCACCGTGCCCGGCGCGGCTGAGGCCCTGGTGTTTGACAAGCACCACTGCTTTGACACCGGTCGGATCACCCCGGTGTGCGGCAACACCTGGTTGATGCTGCGGGAGAGCCGGTTGGCCGGCCATTTCGACTTCCATGGCGACTTCAGTCGCCACTTCGGCCTCTTCCCCGGCTGCGGCGGCAGCCTGCCCTTCAGTCCTGCTGCCGGGCCAGCTGCCGGGCCTGCTGCCGCAGGGAGTGGCTGCTGTTGAGACGGGCTCTGCTGCTGCTTGCGGCCGGCGGGCCGATGCTGCTCGGCTGGTGGCTGGTGCCGGCTGCGGTCGCCCTGCAGCAACGGGGCGATCCCGGTGGTGTGGCGGTCTGTGTGGTGGCGCCACGGGTGGAGCCCGTGGAGGATGCGGACGGCGCGGGGGTGGTGCCGGTGCCCGATCCCAGCCTGGTGGTGGTGGAGCCGCTGCAGGAGTTGCGCATTGAGCGTTCCGGCCAGCCGGTGTGGCGGCGGCAGGCCCCGGCGGGGACGGCGCTGCCGGTGCCGCTGGCCTGGCCCACGGCGCCGATCCGCCCTGGCGAAACCGTGCTGGTGCGGCTGCGGCCCCAGCAGGCCGGCAGCGATGCGTTCGCCCATGTGCTGCTGGTGGGCGCCCCGGCAGGGCGCATGGCCGCCACCACCAGGCTGTTCGCAGCCCTGGGCCCATCGCCGGATGGCTGGGTGGCCGCGATCGAAGCGGCACTGCATGGGGGGGATGTGGCCCTGGCCTGGGCCCTGCTGTTCTCCCCCCAGTCGCCGCCATCGCTGGAGCTGGAGGCCCTGCGGCAGGAGGTGATTCGCCGTGGCTGCGGCGACTAGCGGGGCCTGGCCTCAACCAGGCGCCCCAGGCCTCACCAGAAGCCCTGACTGCGCAGCCACAGGCCCAGGGCCAGCATCGGCACGAACACCCCGGCGGCGATCTGCAGCTTGATCACGAGCGGCGAGGGGGATTGGGGGGCTGGC
>JBEDAU010000046.1:0-12715 GCA_041177605.1 Cyanobacteriota bacterium
AAGGTAGTCATGGGTTCAGGCAGTCACCACAGGATTGCGTCAACCGGCAACGCCTGCGCGGCTGCTGGCGTCAGCTGCGGGCGACGGCACCCTGGGCAACGCCGAGGGCTTCGCGCAGGCCACGCACCACGGCCACCATGGCCAGCTCGTCGTTGAGCTTGTTGATCGCCGACCCCACGCCGACGCCGGCGGCACCGGCGGCCAGGGCCATCGGCGCGGTGACGGCCGACAGGCCGGAGGCGCACAGCACGGGAGCCTGGGCAGCCGCGGCCTGCAGGGCCCGGCTGATGCTGTGGGCGGCGGCCAGGGTGGGGGCGGCCTTCTCGATCAGGCCGAGGCTGCCGGCACTGAACGGCCTGGCGCTGGTGCCGCCCTCGGTCTGGATGATGTCGGCACCGGCGGCCACCAGGTCGATCGCCAGCTGCTCCTGCTGATCCAGGGGCAGCACGTGGGGCACGGTGACGCTCAGCACAACCTCGGGCAGCAGCTGGCGGGTGCGGCGGGTGAGCTCCAGCACTTCGGCGGCGTCAAAGATGCGACCGAGGGGGTAAAAGGCGTCGTAGTTGCCGATTTCCACCAGGGCGGCACCGGCTTCCACCGCAGCGGGGAACAGGTCCGGATCCACGGCGCTCACGCAGATCGGCAGCCCGCTCACCGCGGCCGCCAGGCGCACCAGAGCGGGATCACAGGCCACGTCGATCAGATCGGCGCCACCACGGCCGGCGGCCCGGCTGATCCGCTCCACGCTGGCAGGATCGAAGTTGGCAAGGCCAGCGATCACCTTGAGGGCGCTGTGCCCGGCCAGGGCCGTGCGCAGGGAGGCGGGCAGCTGGGCGAGGCGCGACATTCCAGAACAGGGCACAGTGGGGAAATCCTCCCACGGCGCAACAGGCCCAACCTGCGGCGCACCGATGGCCATGGCCGCGCGCTGGAGCGCCGATCACCTGCGGCTGCACCGCCAACTCCGCCGTGATCCGGCACTGCTGCCAACCGGCGCCCCCGTGCTGGTGGCGATCTCCGGCGGACAGGACTCCATGGCCATGCTGGGGCTGCTGCTGGATCTGCGGCGGCTGCACCACTGGCCATTGCTGCTCTGGCACGGCAATCACCAGTGGCGGCCCGAGGCCGGGGAGCAGGCCCGCCAGTTGGCCGCCTGGGCTGCAGCCCAGGGGCTGCCGATCCGGATCGACACCTGGGCCGAACCGGCCCAGGGGGAGGCCGCAGCCCGCCGCTGGCGCTACGGCGCCCTGGCCCGGGCCGCCAGGGAGCTCGGGGCCAGCCACGTGGCCACCGGCCACACCGCCTCCGACCGGGCCGAGACCCTGCTGCTCAACCTGGCCCGCGGCAGCCACCGGCGCGGCCTGGCCAGCCTGAGGCTGCGGCGCGCGCTGGGCTCCAGTGGCCTGGGGGAGCTGCAGCTGGTGCGTCCCCTGCTGGACTTCAGCCGGGCCGACACCGCCCGCATCTGCCGGGAGCTGGCGCTGCCCATCTGGCCGGATCCCTCCAACCAGAGCCCGCGCTTCAGCCGCAACCGGATCCGACGGGAGGTGCTGCCGGTGCTGGAGCAGCTCCACCCCGGCGCCGAGCGGCGGATCAGTGCCCTGGCGGAGCGGCTGGCGGCCGAGGAGGACGGCCTCGAGGAACTGCTGGGCCTGGCCCTGCAGCCGGTGCTGGCCCCGGGATGGGATGACAAACGAGCCGCAATGGCGCCGACCCTGCAGCGGCCGGCCCTGCTGGCCTGCAGCCCCGCCCTGCAGCGGGCCTTGTTGCAGCACTGGCTGCGGGGGCAAGCGGGCCGACCCCTGCCCAGCCGGGAGCTCGATGGCCTGCTGGCCCGGATCGCCGCCTGTGGCGGCCCCGCGGAGGTGCATCTCGGTGGCGGCTGGCGGCTGCGTTGGCAGGGCTCCAGACTGAGCCTGTACCAGCACCCTGCACACCGCTGCGATGAGCCCGCCGCCGGAGCCCGCACCTGAGGCCCTCCAGCAGCGCTATGCCGCCATCGAGCAGGTGTATGTCGAGCAGAACTGGCGGGAGGTGGAGGTCCAATGCCAAGGTCTGCTGTCGGAGTTAGCGGACGAACCGGGCGATCCCCTGCGCCAGCGCCTGCTGCTGCTGCTGGCCCACACCCTGCTCTATGGAACCGGCGATCCGGCCGCTGCCGCCAGCCTCTATGCCGCCGTGCTGGAGGCCGGGCCTGAACCGGTGCTGGCAGCGATGGCCGAGCAGGGCCTGAGTCGATGCGGCCAGCCCTATCCGGGGGGCGACCGGCCGAGCGGCGACAGCGCTGCAGAACAACCGGAGCAACCTGGAGCGGCCGAGGAGCGGGAAGGCGCCGCCGGAGGCGACGCCAGGGCCGGGGAAACTGCCGATGTGGCCGCCCTGGCCGCCGCCGCGGCAGCGGCTCTGGAGCCCGACAGACCGGCGGCTGGGGTCGCTCCCCACCCGGAGGCAACCCCGGCCATGCCCTGGCTGGAACAACTGGGCCCAGGGGGAGCAGCCGGGTCGGCAGGGTTGGAGAGGCCGCTGACCCTGGCACCGTTCCAGCAACCGCTGGAACCGACACCAGGCCCGGTGCCGGCCGCTGCCGAAGGGGCTGGGGAGGCCAGCCAGCCTGCTGATGGCACCCAGCCGCCGCTGGAGGAGGAGTTCAAGCCGCTGCGCTGGCCCTTCAGACCCGACTACGTGGAGCGGCGGCTGCCCGGCCGGGTCCTGGCCGGGCCAGATTCGGGACCCGATCCAGAGGATGGGGGAATGGCTCCACCGCTGGAGGAGACGAGCGCCGGGAGCGCGGCGGCCGGCGACGCGCAGGCCCCGAGCGCGGAGGCTGGGATGCCCACGCCAGCTGCGCCAGTGGAGCCCACTGCGCCAGCGGCACCCGCCGACATCGCCCTCCCCGAAGCCAACCAGGCGATCGCAGTCCTGGAAGAAGAACCCTTCAGCGTGGAGGAACTGATCGCCTATTCGCGTGGCTTGCTGCGGATCAGCACGCTGCGCGACCAGTCGAGCCCGAGGGGTCAGTCCGAGCGGCCATCCGCTTGAACCACACGATCAGGTTGAACCAGACGATCAGGACGGCAAACCGCCAACCCGGAGTGACGCCGACACCTGGCATCGACGAGGCCAGCCGGGAGGTGGGCCCTCCCGGCAGCTGCAGCGATTCCCCAGAACCGCTCAGCCAGCGGCGGCGGAGCGGCGGCGCCTGGTGCGACCGGCGATCTCCGGCTCCACGGCGGGCGCCGCCTTGGTGACAACGGCTGCAGCGGCCGGGGCCGCAGCGGCTACTGCTGCTGCAGACCCCACCGCTACCAGTTCTGGAGCAGCAACCTGGGGGGCGCGGCCGTTGCCGCGCTCCTGACGCACCAGTTCACGGGAGGCTCCCTCGCGCCCCCCATCACGACCGCCACGCCCGCGCGGGGCTGGGCGGCTGTCGGGTTCCGCATCGGCGCGCCCCTTGTAGGCGGGGGTGCCGGCCGGAGCGGGCTGCACCAGGCAGATGATCAACGGCTCGATCTGCAACTCGCGGCGCAGCCGCCGCTGCAGACCCACCTCCACCTCGCGCTGCACACCCACCCAGTCAACGTCGGGGGCCTGGCCAGCACTGGTGCGGCACAGCTGCTTCCAGCGGTTCTCCAGCACCCAGGTGATCTCCCGCTCGGCCCAGAGGCTGAGCTTGCGCGCATCAGCGGTGGTGACCACACCCCGCAGGTTGGCGCGGGGGGGAGCCGCCATCACGCCATCGGTGCTGATGGCCGCCAGCAGGGTGATGACACCGTCTTCGGCCAGCTGCTGGCGCTCCTTCAACACCCGGGCATCCACGATGCCGTTGCGCGAGGCGTCGAGCAGCTCGATGCCGGCCTTGACCGGATCGCCCTTGCGGATCGCATCGGGGGTGAGCTCCACCACGTCACCGTTGTCGATGATCAGGATGTTGTCGGCCGGCACACCCATCGACTGGGCTGTCTTGCTGTGGCACTGCAACATCCGATGCTCACCGTGCACAGGCACAAAGAACTTCGGCTTGGTGAGGGCCAGCATCAGCTTCTGATCTTCCTGGCAGCCGTGGCCGGAGACGTGGATGCCCTCGCCCTTGCCATAGACCACCTTGGCTCCGAGCATCATCAGCCGATCAATGGTGTTCACCACCGAAATCGTGTTACCCGGGATCGGGCTGGCCGAGAAAATGATTGTGTCGGTGGATTTGACCTGCACCTGGGGATGCTCGCCACGCGAGATGCGGCTCAGGGCTGCCAACGGCTCACCCTGACTTCCAGTCATTAGCAACAGGGTTTCGCGATCCGGGAGATCGCGGATCTGCTTGATTGGCACAAACAAATCATCAGGGGCGCGCATGTAACCCAGCTCCCGTGACTTGGCGATCACGTTGAGCATTGAACGCCCCAGAAGGCCTACCTTGCGGCCGTTTTTGAGGGCCAGCTCCAGGATCATCGCCACCCGATGAATCGAGCTTGCAAAAGTGGTAATAATCACCCGGCCATCAGCCTGGGCGATGTGGCGATCGAGGTTGGGGAACACCGCCCGCTCACTGGGGGTGAAGCCGGGCACCTCGGAATTGGTGGAGTCGCTGAACAGGCACAACACACCCTGTTCGCCGTAGTGGGCCAGACGGGCGATGTCGAAATGCTCGCCGTCGACCGGAGTGTGGTCAAACTTGAAATCACCGGTAAAAATGACCGTACCCACCGGGGTAGTGATGGCCAGCGAGAAGCTGTCAGCCATCGAGTGGGTATTGCGGATGAACTCCACCGAGAAGTGCTGCCCAACCTTCACCACATCGCGAGGGGCGATGGTCTGCAGCACGGTGCGATCCATCACTCCGGCTTCCTCCATCTTGCCGGTGAGCAAGGAGAGGGCCAGCCGGGGCCCGTAAATCACCGGAATGTTGAAGTTCTTAAGGTGATGGGCAATGCCGCCGATGTGATCTTCGTGACCATGGGTCACGATCATGCCGCGGATACGCTTCTGATTTTCCTTCAGATAGCTTGTGTCAGGCATCACCACGTTCACGCCGTGCATGCCATCACTGGGGAAAGCCAGTCCGGCATCCACCAACATGATGTCATCGCCGTACTCAAACACACACGTGTTCTTGCCGATCTCATGGAGACCGCCCAGGGGAATCACCCGCAGGGCAGGGATGGCCGACTTGCTGGAGCTATGGCCGTTGGAACTGGGCATGGGTGAGGGATCTCGGTGAAAAGTCGCGAAAACAGAAGAAAGAAGACGGAAAAGGGAACCGTGGGGCCAACTCAGGGGTCAGCGCATCAGCCTTGGCGTCAGGTGGGACGCAGGGCGGCAAGGGTTTCGGAGAGGCGTTGTTTCACAGCGTCACTGGCGGGAAGCAGCGGCAGACGGGGGGCACCCACGGGCCAGCCGGTGAGCTCCAGAGCGGCCTTGATGGGGATGGGATTGGTGGTGGCAAACAGGGCCTTGCAGAGGGGAAGCAACTGCTCGTGCAAGGCCAGGGCGGTGGCGCCATCGCCGGCCAGGAAGGCGCTGATCATGCGGCTGATCTGGGGGCCGGCCACATGGCTGGCCACGCTCACCACGCCAACCGCGCCCACGGCCAGCATCGGCAGGGTGAGGGCGTCATCGCCGGAATAGATCGCCAGCCGATCACCGCAGGCGGCGCGCAGGGCGCTCACTTCTTCGGTGGTGCCACTGGCGGCTTTGAAGCTGACCACATTGGGGCAGTCGAGCAGCCGGGCTGTGGTGTCCGGGGCCAGGCTGGTGCCGGTACGCCCTGGAATGTTGTAAAGCATCAGCGGCAGCTCGGGCGCAGCGGCTGCAACGGCCCGGAAATGGGCCTCCAGGCCGTCCTGGGGGGGCTTGTTGTAGTAAGGAACCACCACCAGAGCCCCGTCGGCGCCCAGGGCCGCGGCCTCGCCGGTGGCCTCGATCGCCTCAGCTGTGCAGTTGCTGCCGCTGCCGGCGATCAATCGGGCGCGGCCGCCCACGGCACCACGCACGGCCGCGAACAGCTCATGCTGCTCAGCCCAGCTCAGGGTGGGTGACTCGCCGGTGGTACCGCACAGCACCAGGGCATCGGAACCATGGGTCACCAAGTGGTCGGCGAGCCTGGCGGCGAGATCCAGATCCACCCCACCATCAGCGCGAAACGGGGTGACCATGGCCGTGACCACCCGTCCAAAAACGGCCTGGGACCAGGGCCGGGCTGCAGCCAAGCTCACGCCGCCCTCCCGGCAGCGGGACCCCGCAGCAGCAACTCGGCAATCTGCACCGCATTGAGGGCGGCACCCTTGCGGATCTGATCCCCACACAGCCAGAGCTCAAGAGCATGGGGATCGCTGAGGTCCTGGCGGATCCGACCCACGGCCACCGGATCGCGCCCCGTGACGTCGGTCGGCATGGGGAAGCGGTTGGCCTCGAAATCCTCCAGCAACTCCACGCCCGGGGCGTTCTGGAGAAGCTGGCGGGCCTCAGCCACCGGGAATGGCTCGTTGAACTCGATGTTGACGGCCTCGGAATGGGCCCGCAGCACCGGCACCCGCACACAGGTGGCCGAGAGGCGCAGATCCGGCAGCCCCATGATCTTGCGGGTCTCGTTGAGCATTTTCAGCTCCTCCTCGCAGTAGCCGTTGGGCTGGAGCGGGGAGTTGTGCAGAAAGAGGTTGAAGGCCAGGGAGTGGGGCAGCACCGCACTGACCGGCTCACCGCCATCGAGCACGGTGCGGCTCAGCTGGCGCAGTTCCTCCATGGCCCTGGCCCCGGCGCCACTGGCGCTCTGGTAGGTGCTGACCACCACCCGTCTGATCGGACGGCGGGCCTGCAGCGGTGCCAGGGCCAGGGTGAGCAGGATCGTGGTGCAGTTGGGGTTGGCGATGATGCCCTGGTGGCCAAAGGCCGCCTCCGGATTGACTTCCGGCACCACCAGCGGCACGGCCGGATCCAGGCGGAAGGCACTGGAGTTGTCGATCACCACCGCTCCAGCCGCCGCGGCCACGGGGGCCCATTGCCTGGAGGCCGAGCCGCCGGCCGAGGCCAGCACCACATCCACGCCGGCAAAGGCCTCGGCCGTGACCGGCTGGATGGTGAGCTCCTGGCCCTGCCAGTGCAGGGGCTGGCCAGCAGAGCGGGGAGAGGCCAGGGGAATCAGCTCGGCCACCGGGAACTGGCGTTCTGCGAGCAGCTGGAGCAACTCCTGGCCCACGGCCCCGGTGACCCCGAGGATGGCTACGCGGAGGGGACGGCGGTGGAGGGAAGCGCCGGCGGGCTGGTGAGCGGTCTGGGCGACGGCCAAAGGAGAGGGAATACGCAGGGGCTAATGCTGGGCTCGCGTTCCCCAAATGCCATGGCTCCCAGGAAGGGACCGTTGATTCAGATGAGGAGTGAGCCAAAAATCGGGCCTCAGACAGACAGGCCCCGGTAGACATCCGCGTCTGGAGCTGGGGCGCGCCCAGGACCAGGCAGGCATGTTGTGATCTGGGCCATACCCTACGACGGATTGGGTCGCCCGGAGGGCAGGGAAGGGCTGCTTCTTAGGATGGAGGGCTGCATCGATCTGCCATGAGCCCCGCCGCCAGCACCAGCACCCAGCCCGGCACCAGCAACGCAACCGCCGCAGCCAGTGGGGCGAAGCCGGACCTGCAGGTGACGGTGAGCCCCAGACCGGGCAGCAGGGTGGCTCTGGAACTCGCCATTCCGGCCAGCCGCAGCCAGGCCAGCTACGACGCGGCGGTGGAGAAGCTGAGCCGGTCGATCAAATTGCCCGGGTTCCGCCAGGGCAAGGTGCCCAGGCCGGTGTTGCTGCAGCAGATCGGCCCGCTGCGCATCCGCGCCACGGCGCTCGAGGATCTGGTGGATGCCGCCTTCCGCGATGCCCTGACCGTGGAGACGGTGGCCGCCATCGGCCGGCCGGAGCTGAGCGAGGGGTTCGAGGTGGTGCTGGAGCGCTTCCAGCCCGGCAGCGCGCTGAGCTTCACCCTGGAGCTCGACGTGGAGCCCACCCCAAGCCTGAAGCAGACCAAGGGCCTCAAGGCCGAGGCCGAGGCGATTGCCTACGACCCGGCCCGGGTGGATGAGCTGATCGAGCAGTCGCGCAAGCAGCTGGCCACCCTGGTGCCGGTGGAGGGCCGCGCCGCCCAGAGCGGCGACGTGGCGGTGCTGAGCTTCAGCGGCGTCTTCGCCGACACCGAGGAGGCCATCAGCGGCGGCAGCAGCGACGCCCTGGAGGTGGAACTGGAGGAGGGCCGCATGATCCCCGGCTTCGTGGAGGGGGTGATCGGCATGGCCGTGGGCGACAGCAAGTCGGTGGAGTGCCAGTTCCCCGAGAGCTATCCCCAGGAGGACGCCGCCGGCCGCAAGGCCCGCTTTGCGATCACCCTCAAGGACCTCAAGACGCGGGAACTGCCGAGCCTCGATGACGCCTTTGCCCAGCAGGCCAGCGACAAGCAGACCCTGGCCGAACTGCGCGCCGACCTGGAGACCCGCCTGAAGGAAGACGCCGAGCGGCGCGCCAAGGCCGCCCGCCACGACGCCCTGCTCAGTGCCCTGGTGGAAGAGCTGGAGGTGGAACTGCCCGAAACCCTGATCCAGCAGGAGGTGCGCAACCTGATCGAGCAGACCGCCGGGCAGATCGCCCAGCAGGGCATGGACGTGAAGAAGCTGTTCACCCCGGATCTGGTGCGCTCGCTGATGGACACCTCCCGCCCGGAGGCCGAGACACGCCTGCGCCGCAGCCTGGCCCTCCAGGCCCTGGCCGCCGCTGAGGACATCGCCCTTGACGACAAGGAGCTGGACGACAAGGTGAAGGAGATCAGCCGGGGGCTGAGCCAGCAGGGCAACATCGACCCCCAGCGGCTGCGGGCCGTGGTGGCCGACGACCTGCTGCAGGAGAAGCTGCTCGACTGGCTGGAGAGCAACAGCACGATCACCGAGAAGTCAGCCGGCGAGACGGCTGCGGCCGACCAACCGCAGGCCGCCGGCAAAAGTACCGGCAAAAAGGCCAGCAAAGCCAGCGCCGACGCCTGAACGCACCGGCAGGCCCAGCCCCATAGATTGCCGTGATCAGCCCATCACCCCGCGTGATCGACGCCACCCTCCGTCACCCGATCCACAGCCATTGGATGGGCAGTCCCTGGGCAGCCCCCGGGGTGCTGCCCACGGTGGTGGAGCAGTCCGGCAAGGGGGAGCGGGCCTTCGACATCTATTCACGCCTGCTGCGCGAGCGCATCATCTTTCTGGGCACCGGCATCGACGATGCCGTGGCCGATGCCCTGGTGGCCCAGCTGCTGTTCCTCGAGGCGGAAGACCCCGAGAAGGACATTCAGATCTACATCAATTCCCCCGGTGGATCGGTCACCTCCGGGCTGGCCATTTACGACACCATGCAGCAGGTGGCCCCGGACGTGGTGACCATCTGCTACGGCCTGGCCGCCTCGATGGGCGCCTTCCTGCTCTCCGGGGGAACCAAGGGCAAGCGCCTGGCCCTGCCGAACGCCCGGATCATGATTCACCAGCCCCTGGGCGGCGCCCAGGGCCAGGCCATTGACATCGAGATCCAGGCCAAGGAAATCCTCTTCCTCAAGGACACCCTCAATGGGCTGATGGCCGAACACACCGGCCAGCCCCTGGAGAAGATCACCGAAGACACTGACCGCGACTACTTCCTTTCGCCCCAGGAGGCGGTTGAATACGGCCTGATCGACCGGGTCGTCACCGAGACCGCCGCGGTTTGATCCCTTTTTGATCCTTAAGGTCGGCTGACGAACCCTCGGTTCCCATCGATCCTGGATCCAGGCCCCTCTGCCCGTCGCCGCCCCGATGGCCAAGTTCGATGCTCACCTGAAGTGTTCCTTCTGCGGCAAATCGCAGGAGCAGGTGCGCAAGCTGATCGCCGGACCTGGGGTTTACATCTGCGACGAGTGCATCGATCTGTGCAACGAAATCCTCGATGAGGAACTGGTCGATGCCTCCGCAGGCAGCGGCAGTCGGCAGGCTCCCGATCAGCAGCGCAGCAAGCAGCCCGCCAAGAAGGCCAGCAAACCGCTGCCCACCCTGGCGGAGATCCCCAGACCCCAGGAGATCAAGGCCTTTCTCGATCGCCAGGTGGTGGGCCAGGAGGGGGCGAAGAAGTCCCTGTCCGTGGCGGTCTACAACCACTACAAACGCCTGGCCTGGCAGGGCGATGGCAAGGGGGAGACCGACCAGAGCGGCACCCGCCTGCACAAGAGCAACATCCTGCTGATCGGACCCACCGGCTGCGGCAAGACGCTGCTGGCCCAGACCCTGGCCGAGCTGCTCGACGTGCCCTTTGCCGTGGCCGACGCCACCACCCTCACCGAGGCGGGCTACGTGGGTGAGGACGTGGAGAACATCCTGCTGCGGCTGCTGCAGAAGGCCGACCTGGATGTGGAGCAGGCCCAGCGGGGCATCATCTACATCGACGAGATCGACAAGATTGCCCGCAAGAGTGAGAACCCCTCGATCACCCGGGATGTGTCCGGTGAGGGGGTGCAGCAGGCCCTGCTGAAGATGCTCGAGGGCACCGTGGCCAATGTGCCCCCCCAGGGGGGTCGCAAGCACCCTTACCAGGACTGCATCCAGATCGACACCAGCCAGATCCTGTTCATCTGCGGTGGGGCCTTCGTGGGGCTCGACGAGGTGGTGCAGAAACGGATGGGGCGCAATGCCATCGGCTTCATCAACCCCGAGGGCGCTGCTCGGCCACGCGGCAACAAGGACCGCCAGGCCGCCGAGGTGCTGCGCCATCTCGAACCCGACGACCTGGTGAAGTACGGCCTGATTCCCGAGTTCATCGGCCGCCTGCCGGTCACCGCGGTGCTGGAACCCCTCGATGCCCGGGCCCTCGAAGCGATCCTCACCGAGCCCCGCGATGCCCTGGTCAAACAGTTCCAGACCCTGCTGAGCATGGATGACGTGCGGCTGGACTTCGAGCCCGGGGCCGTGGAGGCGATCGCCACGGAGGCCTTCCGCCGCAAGACCGGCGCCCGGGCCCTGCGCGGCATCGTGGAGGAACTGATGCTGGATCTGATGTACGACCTGCCGTCGCGCTCCGACGTGAAGACGTTCACGATCACCAGGGAACTGGTGGAGTCGCGCAGCAAAGCCGAAGTGGTGCAGCTGGGCGGCAATCCCCAGGCCGCCAGCGCCTGAGCCAGGCTGGGGATCCTGCGCTTCGCCGGAGCGCACTCCCCTGAGCGCCCGCGATGGCCCGCGCCGACCACCTCGAGGTGCCGCGTCGGCACGGCCTGTTCCACCACCACGGCATCGACCTGGGCGACGGCAGCGTGGCCCACTACCTGGAGGGCCGGGAGATCCTGCGCAGCTCCAGCGAGGCCTTCAGCCAGGGCCAGCCAATCCGGGTGGTGGCCTACGGGGATGGGTCCTGCTCGCCGCCGGGCGTGACCCTGCGGCGGGCCATGGGCCGGCTGGGAGAGCAGAACTACAACCTGCTGTTCAACAACTGCGAACACTTCGCCCACTGGTGCAAGACCGGCCGCCACCGCAGCCGCCAGGTGGAGAGCTGGCTGGAGCTGCCCTCCACGCTGCTGGGTGAAGCCCGGTCCCTGATGGGCCAGGGCCTGCCGAAGGGGCTGGGCCAGGCCCTGCAAGCCGGTCTCGACCGTGGCCTGGCCCAGCTGGATGCCGAGCTGCTCGCCCAGGGCCTCAACCAACTGCAAGGCCTGCGGCAGCAGCTGCAGAACCGGCTGGAGGAGGAGCTGCGCCGGGCGGAAACCCGCTGGGGGGAGAGCCAGTTTGAAGGCCTGCGCCGGGCGGCCCAGCGGCTCGCTGACCAGCTGGCGGAGGTGGAGGAGCTGGAGGCCGCCATCGACGCCCGCCTGCAGGGGCGCCTGCTCCCCGCTCGCGAGGCAGGATCGGAGTCGGGCCAGGGCCAGGGCCAGGGCCGATAGTCTCGTTGCGATGCCCGGCCGAGGCTCAGCCGATGGAGTCCCCACCGTTGCCCCAGCCTCCGCACCAGCCGCTGCACCACAAATACCGGCCCCAGAGCCTCGAGCAGCTGGTGGGCCAGGAGGCGATCGCCGCCACCCTGGGCAACGCCCTGCGCACCGGCCGGATCGCGCCGGCCTACCTGTTCAGCGGTCCGCGCGGCACGGGCAAGACCTCCAGCGCCCGCATCCTGGCCCGCTCGCTCAACTGCATCGGCAGCGAGGGCCCCACGCCCGAACCCTGTGGCGTCTGCGAGCTCTGCACCTCGATTGCCGCGGGCACCGCCCTCGATGTGATCGAGATCGACGCGGCATCCAACACCGGCGTGGACAACATCCGCGAGCTGATCGAGCGCTCGCGCTTCGCCCCGGTGCAGGCCCGCTGGAAGGTGTACGTGGTCGACGAGTGCCACATGCTCTCCACCGCGGCCTTCAACGCCCTGCTCAAGACCCTGGAGGAGCCGCCGCCGCGGGTGGTGTTCGTCCTGGCGACCACCGATCCCCAGCGGGTCCTGCCCACGATCCTGTCCCGCTGCCAGCGCTTCGATTTCCGGCGCATTCCCCTGGAAGCCCTGGAGCGCCACCTGGGCTGGATCGCCGGGCAGGAGGAGATCGGCATCACCCCGGAGGCCCTGCATGTGGTGGCCCAGCGCTCCCAGGGCGGGCTGCGCGATGCCGAAAGCCTGCTCGATCAGCTCAGCCTGCTGCCCGCGCCGATCGAGGCGAATGCGGTCTGGGAGCTGCTGGGAGTGGTGCCCGAGCAGGAA